>DRIF01000089.1 GCA_011052825.1 Thermoplasmatales archaeon | reverse complement strand
GAATTACATCTGTATAACTGTTTTTCTACATATTTATTGTATCTTTTTCCAGCCTTTACTATATCTTCTCCACCACAATATGGGCATTTCATTCCCATCCCAAAAAGAAAATGAAAAGGGGTTTAAAAATATCACGAAATGTTAGGAATATCTGAATGAAAGCATCATTTAAGCTTATGCAGATGAACAGTCACATAAAATTTTATTAACTATCTGTTATTATATTTTAAATGAATTTCGAAGGAAGAGATGTGATAAGTATAAAGGATTTTTCAAAGGAAGAAATTTTATACATTCTTGAAGTTGCCCAAAAAATGGTTCCAATTGCAGAAGGAAAAGAAAAAAGTGATTTACTCTCAAATTATATAATGGCTTCTCTGTTTTTTGAGCCGTCAACAAGAACAAGACTCTCTTTTGAAACAGCGATGAAACGTCTTGGAGGAATGGTTATTGGATTTTCACAGCCAGGAACAACAAGCATTCAGAAGGGAGAAACACTTGCAGATACAATAAGAACAGCAGAAAGTTATTGCGATGTCATTGTAATGCGTCATCCTAATGAAGGTTCAGCAAGGCTTGCAGCTGAATTTGCCAGCGTTCCAATAATAAATGGTGGCGACGGTGCGGGGCATCATCCAACTCAATGTTTACTTGATTTATTCACCATAAAAAGAGAGAAGGGAAGTATAGAGAAAAACAGAATAGCATTAGTTGGAGATTTAAAATATGGCAGAACAGTTCACTCACTTGCATATGCCCTTGCCCTTTTTGGAGTGGATATGATGTTTGTCTCTCCTCCTGAACTTCAGATGCCAAAAGAAGTTGTTGAGGAATGCAGGGAAATGGGAGTTGATGTGACAATCTCAAATAAGCTTGATAATCTGGATGAGATAGATGTTCTCTATGTAACAAGGATTCAGAAGGAAAGATTTCCTGATCCTGAAGAATATAGCAGAGTTGCTGGCAGTTATAGAATAGATTTGAAAACTCTGGAAAATGCAAAGGAAGATTTGATTGTTATGCACCCATTGCCGAGGGTGGATGAAATATCTTCTGAGGTTGATAAAACAAAACATGCCGCATATTTCAGGCAAACTTTCAATGGAGTCCCAGTCAGAATGGCTTTAATCGCTCTTGTTCTGGGGGAGGTAAAATGAAAGAATTGAAGGTTCAGCCAATTAAGGATGGAACAGTTATAGACCATATTGCACCAGGAAATGCTCTCAAAGTATTGAAGATACTCGGTATAACAGAAACACAGCCAGATTCAGTTATAAGCATTGCAATAAATGTTACAGGTAAAAGAGGGAAGAAAGATATTGTGAAAATAGAAAACAGGGAACTTGATACAAAGGAGGTTGACAAAATAGCTTTAATTGCACCAAATGCAACAATAAACATTATAAGGAATACAGAAGTAGTTGAGAAAAGGAGGGTGGAGGTACCAGATGAAATTGTTGGTATTGTTAAATGTGCAAATCCAAATTGCATATCAAATATGAAAGAGCCAGTTGAATCAAAATTTATTGTAAAAAGTAAAAATCCTTTGAGAATAAAGTGCTATTATTGCGAGAGAGAACCAGATGATATTTCCTCGCAAATAATATAAGTTTGTTCTTTAATAAGCATTTTTAATAATAGACGCGATATACGCAAAAACATTATTCCTAAATCTTTTCATAATCTTTCTTTTTTAAATATAGGTGTTGATTAGATTCTATTTCATCAAGTAGTAAAATATCTACAATACCTCTACTAATAACATTCATTTCTATACACAATATCGTCGGGAAATCCGATCTTATTAATAGAAGATAATGCATTATCCCCTCCCAGTTATTTGCGTCACTTCTTAATCTATTGAGGATAATTTGCTTAAGTAGCTGAATAAAATAATTAACAAACAACAAATAACCATCATTTCTTTTTCTCTTTCATAAGTTTAGAGTTAATAATAAATTATCTAACCTGACTTTGCCATTTCAAGCTAGTTATACTGCCATTGTATAATTTGCCAATTGTAATTTTTGTTACATTTTACCATCTCAAATTAAGACTTTTGTCCTCATAACGCCGTATAAAATCACCAAAAATTGCTATAATTTTGGGCGTAACATTGCTCAAAATGTGGAAATGAAAGCCATTTGGTGGATAAACAATGGTTAGTGACAAATTTATCAGTGATTTTTTGAGGACTTTTACATTTTTTACAGGGGAATTTTCGCTCAAAATTTCTGTCAAATTTATCAAAAAATTTGCGAGGAAACATATGAAAAATATGCCTATGATACACCATTTATTCCAATGCCTTACAGGATGTAATTCTATTCCTTCCTTCAAATTTCTTATGAATTTTTCCGCTTTGTCTCTCTCCTTATACAACTTCAATATTTTGCTTGCTTCAGCATCAACAGAACTTTCCAGAATAAAGAAGCCCTCTATTCCTGTAATATAAGGATTTTCCATATCAATGATTGTTTTCTGTATGCATGGTATAAGCTCTACCCATCCTTCATCACATGGTATCCTTTCTCTTTTCTTTTTCTTCAATATCTTATTTCCTCTTTCTTTCGCTTTCTTAAACTTCCTTTCTTTTGCCTTTATTTGATCCGCATATAATTCAGGGCAGAAAAAGATATAGAGGATCTCTTCTTCTTTCTTCTTTATACAGTAGTAATGTCTTTCATTTAATTCAAATTCTTCAACACTTTCAAAATTCTCCTTGAAAAATTGAATATATTTTTTATATTTTCTTACTTTCTTTGGCTTTAGAGTAAGATAATGATACTTCATTTCTCTTATATCATGCTTGTTTTTTCTTGTATTTGCTCCAGCATCAAATATAAGCAATGAATTTTCTGGGAGAACTTTT
>DRIF01000088.1 GCA_011052825.1 Thermoplasmatales archaeon | reverse complement strand
CAGAGATGAATTATTTGAAAAAAACGAGGGTGAGGTGCATGCAGATGTCAATGAAACTTCCCTTGCATTATATTTATTCCCAGAGATGGTTGGAAACTACAATATAAAACCTTTCAAAATTAAATTTAATCTGATAAACTCACTCAAAAATTTTAAAGAAATTGGTGCACACGAGGCATACGTTGGAAGCCCAAGGGATGCAACAGTAGAATATGGGGAAAAATTATTCAGAAAAATTGTTGAAAGATGTACTGAGGCAACTTTGTCTTTGAGAAATGGAAAAACAGTGGAACTACCAAAAAAAATTAAAATTTTACTCAGAATATAAAATAAAAAATGTTATAAACTCCTCTTTCATAGTAAAACATGTTGCCATTAATGCCTTTATGGATTATTATAATAATTGCCATAATTTTTTTGCTTGGTTGGAAAATAATAAAATTTGCAATTAAATTTTTAATTACTATATTTTTAGTGTTATTTATAATAGCACTAATATATGTCCTGTATAATTTTATACTTTGAAAGACAATTTAACTATGTGGGCATTAGATGACTAATTCAGTATTAATGCCCGGACCGGGATTTGAACCCGGGTCAAGGGCTTTCCACAACCCCTTTCTTTGGAGATGAAACACCTTTCTTTTCTAAAGAAAGGGGTTCCCGCAGGCCCCGAGGATATCCAGCTACCCTATCCGGGCTTATTTGGTTAGCTCAACCGTGGCAACTTTTTCAAATATCAAATCGAAATAAAAAGATTTGTCTATTGTATTAAGCTCTTCCTCACTCACAAATTTTTTTAATTTTTCAATATTTGGCTTCAAAACGTTTTCATCTACTTCAAGTTTTAACTCATTTTTCACAAATTTTATGGCTTCTTTTTCATTCAATTTATCAAAAAAAATTGCATATTCTCCGCGCTTTTTCGCTCCAATAAAATCCATTGCATCCTTTATCTGCCTTTTGCCTGAAGCATACAGGAGCATTTCCATCTCAATACTTCTGCATTTATTTCTGCCTTCTTCAAAAGCTCTTTTTGCATGTTCATATGCAATTTCAATGTGCTCTCTCCCACATATACATGATGCATCAAAAATTTGAGAAACTCCTCTAATTTTTTTCAACTTTTCCAATGTTTCTTCAACACTCAATTTTCCTTTTGCTCCTATGATAATCATTTTACCTGCTCCTTTATTTGCTTAGCAATATTTATTCCTATCCCGGGAAGTTGTGCAAGAGTTTCTATGCTTGCTTTTCTTAAAATTGAAATTGATTTAAAACCGTTTTTGTAGAGAATCCTTGCTCTAACTCTTCCAATTCCACGCAGTTGCACCAAATTGAGCAATTCTTCTTTACAACCATATTTAATTCTCATTTTTAGTTTTGATAGTATCGGAACTGCACTGAAATTAAATATTCTTGCCAACTCCTGCATTGAATAAATAAGCCATTCTGCCTTTTCAACCTTATTGTGAATGTCTCCTGGTCCCACTTGATATTTAGTTATTATATAGTCTTCTTTTTTCTCTTCAATCCAATCTTCGAGAAGAGAAGCAGTTTTAACTTCCGCCATGAACCATTCATATTCCATATCAAATGGAGATGGAACGTCAAAAAGAAATTTTTCTTCCTTTATTTTCTCTTCAATCCAGTTATCTTTAGTAGTTAAAAAAAGACATTTCATATCTGGTGTTGAGCATACTGCATGAAGGTACGAAAAATTGTTGCCCATTTTTCCTTCCAGAGCTGTTCGCATTTTTAATGCAGATAGCGGATCTAGATACAATTCAGCAGTTTTATGTCCAAATAAAGTTGATTTCCATCTCTCTCCATAACTTTCAATAAAATCATTTCTTTCCAGAAAATCAATTATTTCCCATATTTTTTCTTCTGGAACAATTCCCAGCTGATGGGCATAGAAAGTTTTTTTGAAAAAGTTGATTATTTCCTCCCAGTATACAGCAAATTCTGTTGCTATTAAAGATAAAATATGCATTCTAAGGGCAGATTCAGAGGCAAGTTTTGAATAAACTGGTTCGACATCAGATAGCAAATATTCCTTCAATATTCTCTCTTTTTCTATTTTATTTCTTGCCACAAGTACTGCCTCCCCCTCCTCATCATATCCAGGTCTTCCAGCTCTTCCCATCATCTGTTTTATTTCCATGACAGGAATTGGAACCATGTATCCTTCCATCTCTGAATATCTCCACAAATTTTTTATTATCACACGCCTTGCTGGTGTATTTACACCTGCAGCCAGCGTGGGAGTCGCGACAATGCATTTTATTATTCCCTTTTTAAAACCTCTTTCAATTTCTCTTCTGTGACTGGAGCTCAAACCTGCATGGTGAAATGCTATGCCTCTTTCAACACATGAAGCAAGTTTTTTAGAAATTATATTTATGCTTTCGTCTCTCAAAATTTTATGAGATATTTCTTCTGCTTTCTTTTCTACATATTTTTCAGTTATTTCAGCAAGTTTTAATGCACTTGATTGGGCGGAACGGCGTGTGTTTACAAAAATGAGAGCTTGTCCATTTTGCGAGAGGACGTCCTCAACTAATCCTTCAATACCTGACTTTTCTAATTTTTTTATTCCATCATTCAAAAAATCTATGCTTTTTCCCATGAGAATACCTTCTTTCAATGGAACAGGTCTCCAATCTGATTCAATTAAAACTGCATCAAGCCATTCAGCAATTTTATATGCATTTTTTATTGTTGCAGAAAGAGCAATTATCTGGACGGGCTTCATGAGCATGAATCTTGCCAGATTTACTTCAAGAGTTGGTCCTCTTGAGCCATCGTTTATCAAATGAATTTCATCTGCAACCACTATTTTGACATCATTCATCCATTCTGCTTTGTGGCGAAGCAAGGAATCTGCCTTCTCACTTGTGCATACAACAATATCGTATTTACTCAGATAGCCTCCTTTTTCATCAAGGTCACCTGTTGAAATTCCTATTCTAACACCAATTTCCTCAAATTCAAGCAAATCTTCATATTTTTCTCTTGCTAAAGCCCTCAGAGGAACAATATATATGCTTTTTTCGCCTCTCAACGCAGACTGCAAAACCGATATGTAGGCAACTAAACTTTTACCTGCTGCAGTTGGGACAGATAAAACAACATTTTTTCCTTCAAGTACATAAGGCAGTGCTTCAGCTTGTGGGGGATAAAGTTCAACTATACCCTGTCTTTTAAGAATTTCCTTTATCCTTTCGTCTATTGGTAAACAATCTATTTTCATTCTTTAACATTATAATTTCATTGCATAAAAAATCTTTTGCATAAGTAAATTTATGCGGGTGCCGGGATTTGAACCCGGGCAACGAGCTTTTCCCCTTCCGGGATTGTTGGGAAGCTCGTGTCATAACCCCTAGACCACACCCGCACTTCCTCAGACCCAACCCATGAATTAAGACCCCACCATCACAGATATGCAATGTCCTCACCTCTGTGTTTGATGGTGGGCAACAGAATATTAATTCCTTCTTTAAATGTTTTAAGGTCTATTTCGCCTGCAAGCAGTTTATCCAGCCATATTCTTGCTTTTTCTCTGTCATCCAGCGAATCAATATTAGGACGTTTTTGCACTTGATTGTAATATTCTTTCACCATTTCATCTGCAGTATGATCATATCGCAATGTTGTTTCAATTTTTCTATGTCTTGCTTGCCTCTGTATTATTTTTGGATTGACTTTCTGATTAAAAGCATTTGTTATTGCACTCGGTTTGATGAGATAGGGGTAAACACTCTTTTTAAGTCCTGCTCTTGCTGCAATCTTTTTTGTATGTCGACGGATAAACTCTGAACCTTCTTTTAATACAAGTCCACAGAATCTCCCTTTATCGATTATGATGAGTTTATCCTCATCTTCTTTCCTTTTTGGTTTGGGTCTGTGACGCAGATACTCTCTAAAAGCTTTAATCATATTTGGTGTTAATATAACGGAATTACTCCCTGTCTTCGTGTCATCGAGATACAATATTTGGTTATCGCAGTCATGCAAAGAAATTCTGAGCTTCGGGAATTCACCGGGTCTCAACAATCCATCTATCTGGTATGCTACAATCAGCTTTTCTAAAGGTGTTTCTGCAGCATTTCTATATCTTTCCAACTCTTCATGACTCAATACTGGTTTGTTAACATATTCTGAAGCAGGCACTGAAATTCTTAGCTCAGGTCTATGAAGGAATTTAT
>DRIF01000087.1 GCA_011052825.1 Thermoplasmatales archaeon | reverse complement strand
ATAATAGGGAAAATAACTGTTGAAGTAAATGCAACGGACAATATTGGAATAAAAATTGTAAAATTCTATTTAGATGGAGATGAAAAAGCTAATTCAACCGAGTCACCATACACCTGGAAATTGGGAGGAGAGATAGGAAACAGAAATATTACTGTGAAGGCATTTGATGAAGCTGGTTTAATGAAAAAGGACTACATAAATGTCCTTATAATAAGCTTATTTAAACCAAGAGATGGTTCAATGGAAGGAACAGCTACTTTTGATAAAAGCTAATCTCTCTCCTTTTTAAAGTTTATAACAAAAAAACTAAAATAAAAATAAAAAATTAAATTTATGGGAAAGGGCCTGTAGGGTAGCTTGGCTTATCCTTGTGGCTTCGGGAGCCATAGACCCGAGTTCAAATGCATGAGTGCATGCTGAAAATCTCGGCAGGCCCATTCAGATCCTATTTTTATTTTACCCCTATAACTCCAAGTATTACCACGATTAATCCAATCACATAGCATTCTATAAGATCCTGCTCGTATTCTTAATATCATATCCTTTCGTCCTACGATCTTTTTTGCATTTTTTGTATGGGGATTTAGATAAAGATTCTATTTTTTTGTTAATCTAATCCTCTGATTTTTTCAAGTTTTTGAGAAAATCATGCAGAATTGCTCAGGTGAATTTCATAAATCACGCCCTCTTTACATCATCTAATTGGGTGGTTTTCTCGTCATGATACTCCTTTTTTGCAATATTCAACAGATATTCTTCATCGGAAGTCAAAATACTATCTATATATCTATCATGTGCTCCTTTATATATTTCAATTCCTTTTTAATCTCTGTTAGTTCTTTAAGTAACATATCAACATCTTTTTCAGTACCATGATTCACCACCATATCATTTATGTTTTGGCGTATTTATGAACCTTCTGTTAAGAGGGAGATTCAATTATGCTCAACGTTTGGCGGATAAAAACTCTGAGCGAAGCGAGTATTTGGGCGAGTTGAACAACTTACATATCTGCTTGTTAGCAAACCCGAGTATGATGAGGGAGAAAGCCGAAAGTTTTCGAAGAGTTCCGCACGTCGCCGAAATTTGTTTTATTAATCTTCATAATATACCCCCAATTTTTGTTTTATCATTTCAGCAAGTTTTCGATATGCTCTTTCTGGTTTCCTACTAAAGAAGTCAAAAAGCATTTTCAATGTTTCTCCGTTCCTAAATATAGCAAGCATTATTCCTTCTTCCCACAATTTCTCATTTCCTAAAATCTTCCTCCAAAATCTTATTTCTAAATCTTTAATCTCATTAAAACTATCCCGTGGATCATTATCAAAATCGATCTCAGGTAATTCTGGTAAACTATCTTTCCATTGAGTTAGCCATGAAAGTAAATCATTCCAGATATTCAACTTGCTAAAAAATTCAAATAATTCTTCACCATAGAGGAGATGTAAATCCACTCCGTAAGTATCTGCCATTTTGTCGAGTTCTTCAATGTAATAGTTTTTGTTTTTCACTAAATCGGGATCTATAAAATACATTATCCCTACGAGATTTTGCCCGTGTTTCCTGTAAAGATATTCAAGTTTTGTTTCAAAATTGCTTATCTGCCCTCTCTTTTTGGTTGAATCATGGTCATCTCTAACTTTTTGCTCAATAAAATAATATCTCTCACCATCGGTAAAATATTGGTCTATGTCCAGTTTCTTTCTGGGATTTGTAAGGTCTGGGATAATTATCTTGGGAAGAACCTTAAAGCCCCAATCTTTCAGAAACTCAGAGATTAATTCTTCCATGGCATCTCCAAACCTTATTTCATGCGATTGGAAAAGGTGTTGGAGGATTTTATTATGATTTTGCAGTTTAACTGCCTTATAAGATGTTGTACTGTAAACCCGTGGAAAAATGAAGTCAATTTCTGGTAATTTTTTCAATAAATCTGATTTTGTTTTGCGAAGATGTTTATTCAGTATATTTACGAACTTGTTATAGTCAATCATTCTAAAACACCCCTTTTAAGCTCTTCATATTTCACAGCATGCTCGTAGAATTTTACAACAGTATCATAATCTCTAAATGCAAATCTTTGTTGAAAATCAGCATAAGGTTTTCTCTCTATTTTTGATTTGAATTTATCTAAGTATTTGTTTGGACCTATAATATAAAAATTTACAGCAAAAGGAAGGAGTTGCAGGCATCGATTAAATGCTTCTGACAGCGTATTTAAACTATGAACAACTTCAAAAACTCTCT
The DNA here is from genome assembly GCA_011052825.1 of Thermoplasmatales archaeon. Lineage (GTDB taxonomy): Archaea > Thermoplasmatota > E2 > UBA202 > JdFR-43 > DRIF01. The sequence continues at coordinate 17,398 of DRIF01000087.1, read as the reverse complement.
GTGGAAAAATTAATTTTCCTCTGTTAAACCAGATGACATCTATTCTTTTAACATCTTCAATAATCTCAGGATAAGTAAAAGAAGGAAATTCATGCAAAGTTGCTATGTCATTTAAAGGTATTCCGTCTCTAAAAATTTCTGTTTTATCAGGTGTATATGTGAAAAAGCCATGTAAATTCCCCAACTCTAAACACACACCTTCTATGAATGGATGCATTCTAATTTTATCTTCTTTTTGAGGTAGTGGTTCTTCCACATATTCTTTCAAAGCGAAAATCCCTAACCCTATTCTCTTAAAATTTTTCCCCTTTTTAATCTCTCTATATAAAACTCCTCTTATTCCTTCTTTCCATGCTTTGCTTGCTTTTGCCGCTGGATAATATTTCTCAATATTATCATAAATTTGCTCCCAGGTCGCAACTCCGCCAAATTCTTTCAAAACTTTTTTTATCGCTTCTACTTTGGTTACCATCAATCAACCTCCAATTTCATATATTTTTTTACTTGTTTTTGACATACCTTTGGAATAACTTTTATCATTGAAGATTTCATGAATCTTTTCTCTACCGCTTTTACGTATTCCCGATTTAACTCAATCATTATAAAGTTACGCTTTAATGCCTGTGCCACATAACCAGTTGTTCCAGTCCCTGCAAGTGGGTCCAACACTAAGTCTCCTTCTTTTGTAGAAGTTAATATTACCCGCTTGAGTAATTCTGTTGGTTTTTGTGTGGGATGTAATTTCTTACCATATTCATCTTTCATCCGTTCTTTGCCCATGCATGTTGGTAATACCCAAATATCTGTTCCTACTTTATCGATACCATATATTTTTGCATAATCCTCGTTAAAAGTGTATTCTTCATTTTTATCTTTCACAGCCCATATTAAATTCTCTGTTGCGTTGGTGAATCTGACACCCAACCAGTTAGGCATGGGATTTGTTTTAATCCATACGACATCGTTGAGTATCCAGTATCCTAAATCCTGCATGATTTTTCCGATTCTAAAAATGCTATGATATGTAGCAATAACCCAAATGGTAGCATTTGGTTTCATTACCCCTTTAATTTCGGTCAAAAGTCTGGTTATAAAATTATCATACTCCTGAAAAGATGAGAACTTATCCCATTCATCATTTACTCCTTCTACAACGGTTTTCACGGTCCATCGTCTCAATTCTTTATTTGGCAATTGTAAAAAATATGGTGGGTCAATAAAAACCATATCAAAAACTTCGTCTTCTATCTTCTTTAGAACTTTAAAAGCATCACCAAAAATAACTTTATTTTTTATTTCTTCAATTGAGTATTTCCCTTTTTCGTCAGTGTCCTTAATGACGAGTTCATTAACACTAGTTCTCATATTTTCTCCAAACAATGTATGTTGATTGATTTTTGTTTCTTCCATGTTTTTCACCTCTTGTTTAACGTAATTTCTTCCTTACTTTTAAATATTCTCAATGCGGTGTGCGGAATTTTTGCTAACATAAAATATTCCAACTTTTTCTTTGCATAATCCACATTTTTTAAATTATCGTGGAATATTTTCATTTCACTATTCACTACTTTCTTATCCATTTAAATTTTAAAAATCTTGTGATAGGGAAAAGGGGGACTAGCAACTTTATTTTCTTATCCTTTCCTTTAATAGCCTGTCGTTCATAAATTCAGCAATTTTCATGGCGTCTTCTTCTCTTCCTTCCTCAATTAAATCATTTGCAATGGATATATATACTGCCATTTTCGCCTCATCATCTTCTATTTCATCAATGAATTTCAAAGCATTCTCAAATTCTCCAATTTCAATCATAACTCTTGCTATTAAAGAGTATGCATATTCCATCTCAAAAACTTCCAACTCCTCTGCAATTTCCTTAGCTTTCACTAAACTTTCCTTATATCTTTCATCTCCATTCTTAAACATTGCATGAGAAATTAATGCCATAGCCATTGTCCTCTCAACTTTATATTCTATTCTTTCTAAAATCCTCAACATTTCGTTGATTAGTTCTGATGCCTCCTGCCATCTTCCTAAATCTGCCATCATGCAGGCAATTTTTGATAATATGCTAACCTTCTCGTATCTATCTTCCATTTTTCTTGCTAATTTAACTGCTTCATTGAGCAAATTTGCATCTTTCCTCATATATGCAATATCAGATAATATCCAAGCTTTGTCATATTCCTCCTTTATATTCCTGCTTAATCCCAAGGCGTCATCAATCTTTCCCAGTTCAAACATAACTGAGGCAATTAAAGTAAGGACAGCAGAAACATTTTCCTCATTCATTTTTCCTGCAATGCTCTCTGCATATTTTATAAGGCTGAATGCTTTATCTTTGCCCCCTATCTCAATAAGAGCATGTGCAACAGTTTTTATTGAGAGAATTTTTCCAATGTCATCATCCATTTTATGTATTATTTTCTCTGCTTCATCCAATAACTCCATTGCCTTCTCAATTTCATCTTCACTTGCTAAAAAATGAGAAATTTTTGCCAAAGCATACACCTTTTCAGAATCATCTTTTATGCTATATGCCATTTTCACTGCACCTTCAACATTTCCTGCAACTGCCATTGTAAATGAGATTTGACGAAGGGAAAGTGATTTTGCAAACTTATCATCTATTTCCCTTGCCATTTTAAAAGCATTATTTAGCAATGAAATAGCATCCTCTGCCTTATTTTCATAAATCATTCCCTCTGCAATCATGCATGTTAGCATCAATTTTTCCTGTTCATCTTTCATATTTTCTGTTTTTCTGATTGCCTCATCAAATTTATTTTCATTAACCAATCTCCTCACTACAAAATATTCTTTCATTTTCTTACCTCTAAATTCCCTAAAAAATCTTAAAATAATGTTTATAAGGGTTTATATGCTTTTCGTTTAAATTAGAATTTTTCAATACACAGTAACCCCTTTTACACCTTTCGCCCTTTTCAACTTTTTTATAATGCTTGAAGGCAGTGCTTTTTCTGTAACTATGAATAGGCGTGGCTCCTCCGCTATGATGTAATCATCAACGTTTGCCTGTCTTATGCTTATTTCCTCATTTGTCAGTATGGTTGCAATGCCAGCCAGTATCCCAGGCATTGAAGCATTTGTTGGAATTATCTCCACAACTCCCCATCCCATCTCAGGAGCAAGTTCTTTAAAACTGCATGTTGGTTGAAGAAAAGAAAAAATTTTTTTCAGTTCCTTCCTTTTTTCTATTCTTTCAACAGTATTCATTACAGCCCTTCTGTCAACTCCTATTGCCCTCGCTATTTTTGAAAATGAAAGCTCAATTTCTCCACAATAAACTCTGCCCTTCTCAACTCTCAATCCATATGAGAGCATTGTCTGTGCAACTTTCTGCTGTGCAGGATATCCTCTAAAAAATTTTGTTATAAGTTTTTTCCACATAAATCCTTAATCGTTTTTAGAATAATAAGTTTACTTTAAAGTATAAATTTATACATTAAGGTGCAAAATTATACAAAAATTTATATACGTCAAAGCAATACCATTCCATGGAAAGAAAAATAATTCTGGATGAAAATGAAATGCCCAAAAAGTGGTATAACATACAGGCAGATGTTGAAATTCCTCCACATCTTCATCCTGCAACAAAAGAGCCAGTAAAAGCAGAAGATATGAAGCCAATATTTGCAGAGGAAATAATAAAACAGGAAGCAAGCAAAGAAAGATGGATTCCCATTCCTGATGAAGTTATGGATATATACAGAATATGGAGACCTACACCCCTTTACAGGGCAGAGAATCTGGAAAAATATCTCAAGACGCCTGCAAAAATTTTCTTCAAATGGGAAGGAGTGAGTCCGCCAGGAAGTCATAAACCAAATACTGCTGTGGCACAGGCATATTACAATTCAAGGGAGGGAGTTGAACGTCTAACAACTGAAACAGGAGCAGGGCAGTGGGGCTCCGCTCTTGCTTTTGCTACCAAAATGTTCGATATGAGATGCACTGTTTATATGGTAAAATGTAGTTATGAACAGAAGCCGTATAGGCGTGTTTTAATGCAGACATGGGGGGCTGATGTAGTTGCGAGTCCAAGCGAGAGAACAGATTTTGGGAAGAAAGTTAAGGAAGAGATGCCATCTACTCCTGGAAGTTTAGGGATTGCAATAAGTGAGGCAATAGAAGATGCTGTAAAAAATGATGACACAAAATATTCTCTTGGTTCTGTTTTAAATCATGTTGTTCTGCATCAGAGCATAATAGGACTTGAGATGAAAAAACAGTTTGAGATGATTGATATATATCCTGATATAATATGTGGTTGCGTCGGAGGAGGAAGCAATTTTTCTGGAGGAGCATTTCCTTTTGTGCCAGATAAAATGAAGGGTAAGGAAATAAAATTCATTGATGCAGAGCCAACTGCATGTCCAACCTTAACCAAAGGACTTTATACCTATGATTTTGGAGATACTGCAAAGCAAACTCCCCTCCTAAAGATGTATACACTGGGTCATGATTTCATTCCTCCTGCTATTCATGCTGGAGGATTGAGATATCATGGAGATGCACCATCACTTTGCAAACTTGTTGAGAGCAATATAATAGAAGCAAGAGCATATCATCAGAATGAAGTTTTTGAATCAGCATCCATCTTTGCCAGAACAGAAGGATTTGTTATTGCTCCAGAATCTGCACATGGATTGAAAGCTGTCATAGATGAAGCAATAAAATGTAAAGAGACAGGAGAGGAAAAAATAATATGCTTTGTGAATAGCGGACACGGTCATTTTGATCTTTCGTCATATGATTTATATAACAATGGCATGCTCCAGGACTATGAATATCCTGAAGAACTGATAAGAGAGGCAATAAAGAACATAGCATGAAAATAGGATTTGTTGTTAACCCCATTGCAGGAGCAGGAGGAAAAATTGGTATGAAAGGGACGGATAATATTGAGGAAGTAATTGAAAGAGGGGGAGAGCCACTAAGCCCATTTAAGGCAAAAGAATTTTGTAATGGGCTAAAAAAAGAATTCATAACATGCTCTTCCAATATGGGAGAAGATTATATTGGCGGAGAAATAGTTTATAAAACGCCAGAAAAAACAACAGCAGAGGATACAAAAAAAGCTTGCATTGAATTTTTAAAAAGAGGGGCAGAAATGATTGTTTTTGTTGGAGGAGATGGAACTGCAAGAGATGTATACACTGTTGTCGGAAAAAAATTGCCGGTACTTGGCATTCCTGCTGGGGTTAAAATGTATTCAGGAGTTTTTGCATTAAATGCAACTGCTGGAAGAAAAATTTTGAATTCTTTTCTAGAAGGGAATGCAGAAATAGTAGAAAGAGAGATAATGGATGTTGATGAAAATGCATACAGGAAAAATGTTTTTAGAATAAGATTGTTTGGAATTGCAATTTCTCCTTCAATTAAAAATTTTTTGCAGTATAGCAAAAAAGTTTTTCCAGATGAAAATGAAGCAAAAAAAGAAATTGCAGAATTTATGGCATTGATATGTAAAAAAGGCACCTATATAGTTGGTCCAGGAAGTACAACAAAGGCAATATTTGAAAAAATTGGTATAGAAAAAACACTCTTGGGTGTAGATGTTATTGAAAATGGGAGAATAATTGCAAGAGATGCAGGAGAAAAAGAGATTATAAATGCAATTGACGGGAAAAATGCAAGAATAATTGTAAGCCCTCTTGGAAAGCAGGGATTTATTTTTGGAAGAGGAAATCAGCAGATAAGTAGCAGAGTTATTAAAAAAGTTGGCACAGAAAATATAATAATTGTTTCTACTCCCCAAAAAATGATGTACACTCCTCAACTTTTTGTTGATACTGGAGACAAAGAAATTGACAGGAAAATTTCTGGATGGAAAAAGGTTATAACTGGGTTTGGAATAGCTACTAGAAAAAAGATTATATATTAGCTATACTTAAATTACTTTGTATTTAAATTATATATTCTAAGAATATTTATTTAGTTTATTTTTAAAATGTAGTGAATATCTCGCCCAATTATTTTTCAGATTTAACTTTTTCAAGCAGATACGATTTTATAAAATCTCTCCTTTTATGATATGCCATTATTCTAAACCCATCTGGAATTTCATCTTTTCTTCCATATATAAAATCCAGAAAATCCCACTGCTTTCTGTAAATTATCTTGACATCATTCTTTGTTTCATTTTTCAATCTTTCAAAAAATTCTTTCTTTGCATTTAATCCAAATGATACTATTATAACATCAAATTTTTTTAATGGATAAGTAAAAGCATCTCCCTCTTCAATTATAACATTATCAAGTTTGTATTCATTCACAACTTTCTTGGCTATTTCAACAGCTTCTGGATCTATGTCAATTCCAAAATAATTTGCTTTGAAGTTTTTTCCAAGAGAGATTAGAGTATTTGGGAGAGAACCGCATCCAGCGTGCAGGATATTATCCTTTTCCTTTATATCAACCATTTTAAATTCCTCTAAGGTAGCTTTTTCAAAAAAATTTATGTAAGCATATTTGAGAGAAGTTGATGCCAAAAATTTCTCAGCCATGACGAAGAGTTTGTCATGAGTTTTTTTGCTTTTACGCATGTGAATAAACAATATGCCTTAAATTAATTTTATTGCTACGTGCTATCATACAACACTCAATGGAACAACACGTTTAAAACAAAAAGTGTATATTTTCCATCAAAAATTTTGCATTTTCTAAAAAACTCAAGCTGTTTAATGTTATGCAATATAAAATTTAATTAGTTTATATATTATGTATACTTAATTTTGATTCATAGTTTACAAAAAAATTTAGCAATGCTTATATGCAACACAAATATTGTGGCTAACGGTAGACCGATGGCCACGATAAAATGGAGAATGAAGTAAAAAAAGTTGCGATTTATGCTCGTGTCAGCACAGAAGATCAGGCGAAAGAGGGCTTTAGCCTGGACAGCCAGCTTGAAAAGCTGCGTAGCTACTGCAAGGCAAGAGGCTGGGAAATAGCTGGTGAATATGTCGATGATGGCTACAGCGGTAGAGACGTTAGGCGCCCGGCTTATCAAAAAATGATGGAAGACATAGATAAGTGGGATATTCTGCTTGTGATGAAAATGGATCGTATCCACAGAAACAGCAAAAACTTCATGCTCATGATGGAGCAGTTGAGGCAAAAAAACAAAGAATTCGTTTCAATGACAGAAAGTTTGGACACGAGCACAGCAATGGGAAGATTCGTGATGGACATTATACAGCGCATTGCCCAGCTTGAGAGCGAGCAGATTGGCGAGCGTGTATATGACGGCATGCGCCAAAAAGCAAAGCAGGGCAAGGGGTTGCTGGGCTCTCCGGCGCCATATGGATATGAGTATGATGATGGTGCATTGAGGCCAGTTAAAGAAGAGATTGAAGTTGTGAAGAAAATTTTTTCAGACTATCTGAATGGAAGAAGCATAGGCAACATTGCTGAATGGCTTAACGAAAATGGGGTTAAAACAAAGAAAGGGGGCAAATGGGATAGAAAGACGATTTCACGCATACTTTCCAGTCCCATTTACTGTGGACTCATGGAATGGGAGGATTTTATTTTTAAGGGAGAGCATGAGGGTATAATAAGCATCGAAGATTTCAACAAAGTGCAGATGCTAAAGGCAGAGAAAGCGAAGAGGAAAGGAAAGCTCTTTATCATCGAAAACGACAAGAAAAAATATATTGGTTGAGCTTATAAATATACTGAGTTTATGTTGTATAGATATTATATAAATGAAGTTTTGAATAATGATAAACTAATAAAAAAGTATTTATACTCATCTGCAGGGCATAAGTTTTTTAATAATTTAATACATGATAAAAACAATGAGAAATGAAATGGAAAGAGTTCGCTATAACTCAAAAAATATGAATGAAAAGTTGTTGTATTCCGCGGTAGATAACACGCCCCGTAAAATTAGAGAGAGGATAGAAAATGTATGACTTTGAATTTGGCTCAAGAACAGCAAAAGGTGGATTTGCAAACGAAAAAGCAATTTGCGATAAATTCGATAATTGGAAAAAGGATGAAGATGCCAAACTTTGGCTTAAAATTATGGGTTATAATCCGGATAAAATAGACTACGTGAAAGCAATACAAATTCCAACAAGAATTAAAAAAGCAGATATTAGGAAATTTGGGTTTAGTGAAGAAGAATATGAGGAATTAATGCGATTTAAGAAAACAGATGTTCAAGTCCAAATCAGGCTTATTATTCGAGTAAATAATGCTTTAAAGGTTGAGAATTTATCTTTGAAGAAGGCAAATTCTGATGCAGATTACAATCAAGTGGACAAGAGATGGGTAGATTCTTATAAAGAAATGTGGCATTTTGATGATGAAATTGCATTGGCTCTAAAACTGTTTACTGGTGAAATTCCTCCCTCATCACATAGAGAAATGTTAAAAGTGAGTGTTTCACAGTTAAGAGATAAACGAAGAGTATTTTTAACAGAATTCAGAGATGATATAGTTCAGAAAATTATATCATTTTTTACCAGAAATAAAATTCTTGTAGTGAGTGATATTTTGAAAGGTAGAGGTGGATTCGCTGCTGATTGGATGTTAGTAACAAGGTATAACAAGAAAAAAGATACTACAACATGGATTCTAAAAGATATAAATACAGCGATGAATTTCTTTGGACAAGGAGATGTTAGAGTTTCTCCAAGAGGTAGTTTGTATATAGGCAGAATAACAATGCAGAGAAAAGGTGGAACTCCTGATCCAACTAAATTACAATTTAAAATCAAGCCATGCGAACTCTTTAAATTAGAAAATGGTGAAGACAATGGATGAAATAACAGTTCTGGCAAAAATTAAGTTCGATTTGCGGGATCCTGATGAGGTATATTTTGCCAAGCACGAGTTATCTGCAATTTTAGATGTAGATGTAGATCCTGTAAAAACAATTCCTGCACTTTTCAAAGAATATCCATTTAGTAAATTGAATGATGAAATCATCCATATAATAACCCGTCATTTATATCTCGGAGAAATTCAAGGGTACATTGCGAAAGTAAAACCAATTGATGCTAACAAACTAATTTCCAAGCCCTCATTTTTTAAAGAGATTTACTTAATATTTGAAAGCCCTCAAGACAAAAACGAGATTAAGAAAAAGCTTTCGCTTAACAATGAAAATCTATTTCAAATATTTACTAATGATGTAAGTAATAGAAGCAAGATATTTACAATAAGATTGTTACCTTTACAAACTCTCTTTGAATATGTAACAGATGTCAAAAAACTCCCTGCTGTGGCAATTACACCTAAAAATAAGAAAAATTGGAATGAATATTTTGCAGAGAAAGAAGATGGAATTGAAAAAGGTTTAAATGATATGCTTAATCACATAAAAGCAAATCATTATCGTGCCCCTCACTTTGGTTTAGGGAAAAGACATATCGGAGATTTTATAGATTGGGCATCAACAGATTTAAGGAAACCATTTTTACATTACCTACATAAATACAAGGGAAAGGGAGATCCACGTATATCAAGGGCTTTAATTAACCTGTTAAGAGTGAATAAAGAAGAAACTATATTAGATCCTTTCGTAGGTTCTGGAGCTTTTGTTGCAGATGCTCCAACTATGGGTTTGAACGCTATAGGTATTGAGATATTAGAAATTGGTAAGCTTATTGCAGAGGTAAAATGTGATTTAAGTTATGATATACAAAATCTAAGGAAAGAAATAATAAATCTATTTTCTAATATGAATTACGACGGTCGTGATTTATTTAGTTTTAACATAGATCAGAAGATAAAAGAGATAAAAACAAAACTAAAAGAACTCACTGAGGAGAATAGATTTTATATAAACATCTTTCCACACCTACATAAAATAATCTACTTAAAAGACAAGATAGAACAAATTCAAGACGAAAAAATTAGGAAGTTCCTTCTCCTCTTATTAAGTCAAAAAATCGTAGAATTTTCCGAAAAAAAGCGGTCTAATAACTTCATAGTATCTTTTTTGAGTTATGTTGAGGATAGATACCTTACTTTATATGCCACTTTAAAATTGGCAGATAAATTGAATGTGAATATAACTGAAGGGAAGGTGAAAATAATAAAAGCAGACTCTACACAAATGAATTTTATTGATGATAACTCCATAGATGGAATATTAACCTCGCCTCCATACTTTGATGCATTGGATTACATTGGAAATAATAAGATTTCTATAATCATACTGGGATTTGATGATGATTTGAAGTTTGGATCAACAAAAGACTATTACTCAAAATTTAAGAAGTACAAATTAGACCTTCCAGAATCAAGTATAGAGCTTATTAACCTTCTTAGAAAATCAAGACGTTCAATGAAAGCCCAAATAGTAGAAAACTATCTAAAGATGATGAAACTGTCTTTTAGGGAATGTTATAGAGTTTTAAAACCTGGAAGGTTCTACGCCATGGTGGTGAGTAAGTATCATAGCTGGATCATAAATGGAGAAGAACAAAGAATAGAAACTTCAAAAGTATTAGCAGACTTAGGAATATCAGAAGGCTTTAAGTTAGCTGGGATAATTCAGCATGGATTATCAAAAGCAGATAAGGGGAAAATAAATGTGGAAGACATATTGGTATTCCAAAAATAGAAGAGGCACGTCGTACAACAAGTGGGCATCCGGCATCGGCTAATTTCGCTGCCTTACGATCAAAATAATCATTTTATTTTCAACTCCAAAGCATTGTCAAGAATTTTAAATTTAAAAATAAGAAATTAAACTAATATATCACCTTATCACTATTCTTTACTATGCAGGAATTCCCTTAAGGAAAACAAGTGAATTCCTTAGGGATTTCAAAAAGTTTTAATCAGGAAGTAAGATTTATTTTTGGGAAGCTTTCTTACAATCTGGGGGTGAGAATTTCTTGATGATATCACCTCCAATACCATAACATTTAAATATTTTTACATTTTTATATTATTATGAAATAAAGGTGATATGAATGACAACGATACCATATATAAGAATAGACCAAATAAAAAAATTTATTACAGAAATGCCGAAAGAATCGTGTAATATAGACGAATTAATAAATAAATTCGGAAGAAGTACTGTCGGAAATGCGTTACCAACCCTTACCCTCCTTAGATTAGTTAAATATGACAAAAAAGAGAAAAAAGTATCTCTATCAGAAGCAGGTCGTAGGTTTAGAGCTGCCTGGATAACTGGAGACTATGAGAAAGCTCGAGAAATTTTAAAAAACATTATAGACGAAATAGATTTATTTAAGTTTATTAGAGGGTTGTTAGACAGGAAAGGTTCTATCTCCAGTGAAGAAATTGGTAAAGAACTAGCGTTCAAATATAACAGAACATGGAGAAACCCCATAACTTATCGAGCACACGGATCTGCATGCGCAAGTATTTTGGGATTTGCAGGATATGGAATGTATGAGAGAGGTATTTTGAGGAAAGGCGAATACCCTTTAAAAAAAGATAGGAAATTACCTTCCCCTTATCTTTCATTTGGTAAAATGCTAAAAATTTTACGTGAGATTGGTAATGAAGAAGCCGATTTACATAGCTTATCAAGCAGACTCAATACAAAAGAAAATCGACTTGGAGCTGAGTTGTCAGTTTGTGTGGAGCTAGGAATTATTGAAAGACTGTCACCAGGCAAATTTATACTGACGACAAAAGGGAACAAGTTGATTGATCCATTAAATGAGCATCGTAGAAAAGACATATGGAAAGAAATCCTGCTTGAGAGCTCCTACAGCAAAATAATAAGTCTTTTAAAAGATAGAAGCTTTAACTTCCAAGAACTGGGTGAGATACTTAAATACCATTTTGGGGGAAAATGGAGAGAAGATACAACAATCAATACATTTGCTAAAAAATTCTTAAATTGGTTAAAAGAAGCAGAGATCATTGAAAGTGAAAATGGCAAATATAGATTAAAGCCCATCGAGATCAAGACGAAAGAACAAATTAAATCGAAGATACCCCAAAGAATAATATCAACTGATTATTATGCTATAGGAAAAAGAGTTGGCATAATATATGCCAGTAAAAATTTTGATGAAATAAAAAAAGCTGTTTCTGACCTTATTGATATTTGCAAAAATGAAGACAACTTAAATGATGCCATAGAACTAATGAACGAACATCTTAAATTATTTATAGATATGAAACTCTCTGACGGTCGCATTTTTCTGCCGGATATCAAACTTTTAGAAAAGAGGTTAGGTGTTGAAAATGGAGTTTAAAATTTATCCAGTAAATGCTAAGTGGATTATTGAAGTTGCAGAGCTGTATGAAAAATTTAAAAAAGAAGGTAAAGAGTTAGATAAAAAATCCATAGCAAAAGCACTAGGAGTATCAGAGGTTACTATTCAAAATGCTATCGGTGCATTTAAACAACTAGAATTAGATAAGATCTCTGATAAGATAGCAAATTCTAATTTAGAAGGCCAAAAACAATTATTTAGAAAAGCACTGCAATCTTATAAACCGTTTTTGGAATTCATATTCTTTTTAGAAAAAGATGATGACCCTGATAAAGCTATTAGAAAGGTTTTGAGTATTTTTGAAATAAAAAGGAAACCTAAGGATGCAATACGGACATTTCGGAACTGGGGAAGTTTTGCTGGTGTATTTAAAGGTAAAAATTTTGAGCTCTCAAAATCTATTAAATCTTTAAAACCCTCGATAATGGAAGATTTGTTTGAGTCTTTAAATAACGAGATAAAAGCTAAAATATGGGTTAAAAAGATATTGGGGGCGGCAGAAAGTTACTTATCAAATGAGGAATATGAATCATTGATAAAATCGATATTAAATGTAATGAAAGATCCAAGGGAAGCGGTACAATCTGCTGGAGAGGCGTTGGAAGATTTTTTGAGAAAACTTGCTCATGATAAAGGAATTGATGTCAGCAAGAAAAATGGAATTTACCAAATTGCAGAAGAATTGAGAAAAAATAATGTTTTAGCAAGTAAACATGTCCCAATTTTAAAGGGTTTGCAAGTTTTTCTTGATAGAGACATCTTTGAAGGATTTGCAGCATTTAGAAATATAGCACATCACGGCAAGGATAAAGAAGAGATGAAAAAATGGGAATTAAGCGAAGAATTAGCCCTTAGTTACATTATTCAAGTATTGTTATGTATAAAAAGTTTGTATTATTATGTTATGCGAGAGAAACTGAAATTTTAGAGGTGAAAATGTGAAAGAAAATAATGAAAAAGAGGTTAGGAGGAAGAGAATAAAAAGAAAACATGCTTTACCTAGAGGTGATATTAAATTTGAAAACGAAATAGCAATACTGAGAGGTTTTGTAGAGTTTAGTGATAAAGGTACAAAGCCGGTTAAATATAATGAGATACGAGTCGTTAAAGTTCATAAGACTATAATTTCAAGTGAGTTGAATTTTTTTGCAGATATTGGACTAGCAGAAAAAGTAAAAGGTTCAAGATACAACCCACTTCTAAAACAGTCGATTTTGTAAATAATTTAAATTGGAAAAAGGAGGAAAAAGCAAAGAATATTTTAAGAGATATTTTATTGGATTGTTGGTTTGGCAAACTTGTTACTAAACTCCTCACAATTAGTGCAGAGATTACAGTAGATGACTTAATACAGGAGTTGGGTGTAGAAGCAGAAGCAGATCCAGAAAAGGATAAAAAATCGGTAGAGAGGTTGGTAGAATGGCTAGAATATGCAAATGTAATAGAAATAGATGAAAATAAAAAAGTGAGACCCAAACAAGACTTAATATTGGCACCAGAAGAGATGCAAGAAACGGCAATTGAAACAACAAAAAAAGAAGAGAAACAATTACAAAAAATATTCAAAACAGAAGTAAGCATATCTTTTTTAGTGCAAGTGACTCCACAAACCAAAAAAGAAGAGATTAAAAAAATATTTAAAACTATAAAAGAGGCTATTAGAGAAGATGAAATTCAATAGTGACTTACATGGCGAAGCAGTGGAACTCAAATCTGTTTAATGTCAGAAAGCCCTTTCTCATTGGAGGTGGGGAAGGGATGCAATAAGTAATATGGTTGAGGAAAATGAGAAGTAAATACCTTGTGGGGATTGTGAGCTGGTTTGTAATAAGGGCGTTCATGATTGCATCTGATGTTATAAATAGCAAGGCTATGTCGATTGAAAGCGGAGCTGTCGCATGATATTATTTTGATGAAGGGATGAAGAAGGACATAGGTTAGCTGCATCATAAAAATTGAAATAAAAACACGAATTTTATATTTCATATTTAGCTCTTTTAAAATTCATTCCAAACTTTCATCTCTGACTCATAGCTTTGTTTTCCTTAATATATTCCGCAATTTTTCTTATTATTTCTGTTTTTCTTCCCTTTTTCTCTACCAGCACTCTTCCCTCCTTTCTCCACCATTTACTGGGATATGCCTTCTCCTCCTTGATTGGATTCAGCCCCAGTTTTTTTGCTGCTTTAAAAATTTCATCTGCAGTGGGATTTTTTACCGCAAGTTCCTTACCAACTTTCCTTCCTTCTTTTTTACTTGCGTCGATATCAAAATAGATGGGCCATATAACCCATTTATCCCTCATCCTTTGCTTCCTCTATTAAAATGGCATTTAGACATCCATGCTGGCCAGGGCGGGAAGTTACCTTAGCCTTTCCCATTTCTGTCAAAATTATCGCTCCCTTTGTTATAATGTCTCTTCTCACATAATGAGGATTTGCAGGATTCTCCATAACATCCTTTATTTCAGCTTTTTTTGTTTCTCCAGTTTTAGGATTTGTTAAATTGACATGCTGTGCAGATACTACTCTAACTTTTTGGTTTCCCCCTCTTATTCTTAATTTTTTGTATTCATCTTTTCCTATAACAGGCAGTATTGGGTCTCTTCCCAGTTCATACTTTCTCTTTTTCCTTGCCTTTCGGTATCTTCCGCCTGTCTCTTTTCTTTGGCTTCTTCCATGCCATTGCATAAGGTGGAAACGAGAAGCTATAAATAAATTTTTGGTAATAATAATGTGTTGAATAAACCAAAACTGAATTATAAAATAGCAGGAATAGATTTGGCAGGGTTGCCAACAAATCCTACTGGAATATGCATAATTGGTGAAGAAATTTTTCTTTTAACTTTATATGAAGATGAGGAGATAATAAAAACTGTTAATAAAGCTTCTCCAAGAATAGTTGCAATAGATGCACCACTTATGAAAAAAATAATGGTTAGGAAGGTAGATAAAATTCTTAAAAAATATGGGGCAATACCTCCAACATTACCCTCAATGAGAACTTTAACAGAAAGGGCAAAAAGAATTGTCAACTCAATTGAATCTGAGATTATAGAGGTTTTTCCAACCGCATCTGCAAAAATAATGGAAATTTATGATAAAAACTGGCAGAAAATGGCAGAAAAAATTGGAATATCTGTAAAAAATAAACATGAACTGGATGCATATATTGCTTGCTATACTGCCTATCTTTATTTGAATGGGATGGCTGAGAAAATTGGAGGAAAAAGAAAGGTTGTAATTCCTAAAGTTTTTTAGAGGATAGACCATTATCAATGTGGATAAAAAACTGAAACTCAACTGCTCTCTGGACAAACTTCTTGATGGAGGGATAGAGAGAGGAATTGTAACTGAGATTTATGGAGAAGGAGGAAGCGGGAAGACAAACATATGCATTCAGGCATCAAAAAGCTGTGTTGAGGAAGGAAAAAAAGTTGTTTACATTGATACAGAAGGAGTTTCAAAAGAAAGATTGTTTCAAATATTGAAGGAAAAGAAAAAACTTGAGAAAATTCTCTTCTTCTTTCCGTTTTCATTGAAAGAGCAGGAAGAAATGGTTGAAAAAGCAGTTAAGATAGATGCTGGATTAATAATTTTGGATAGCGCAAATTTATTCTATCGCCTTGAAATGAATGAAGACGAGGCAAATGCAACTCGCTCCCTCACAAAACAGCTTGTTATTCTTCAGATAGAGGCAAGAAAGAAAAATATACCTGTCATTATAACAAGTCAAGTTTATTCTGCAGGTGATGAAGTTAAACCATTTGCAGGAAGGAGCATGGACCATATCGCAAAAACAATAATAAAAGTAGAGAAAGTTGGAGGGAGTGAAGGAAGAGAGGAGAGAAAAGCAATTCTGATGAAACACAGAAGCATTCCAGAAGGAAGGAGCATCAATTTTTATATCACAGCAGATGGGATAGAATAATTTTATTCTCCGCCTTCCTGCCTGAATATTTCATAAGCTTCCTCCGGAGAGGCATTTTCATGAACAACAGCACGAACTGCTTTAATCATTGCAACTGGATTTGATGACTGGAAAATGTTTCTTCCCATATCAACTCCTACTGCTCCTTTTTGAATTGCATTGTAAGCCATCTGGAGAGCATCTTTTTCTGGTATTTTCTTTCCCCCTGCAATAACAACAGGAACAGGGCATCCTTCTATAACTTTCTCAAATTCATCGCAGTAGTAGGTTTTTACCATATGAGCACCAATTTCTGCTGCAATTCTTGAAGCAAGAGAGAGATATTTTGCATCTCTCACCATTTCTCTTCCAACTGCTGTAACAGCAAGAACAGGTATTCCATAATCCTGTCCAAAATCGCATATTTCTGAAAATGCAAGTATTGTATCCCTTTCATACTCAGCGCCAACAAGTATTGAAAAAGCAAGACCACTCACATTCAATCTTATTGCATCTTCTATTGATGTTATTATACCTTCATGGAGCAATTCTGGACCAACAATGCTTGTTCCTCCTGAGACACGTAAAACAATTGGTATATCTGTTTCAGGTGGAATGCAATTCCTTAATATACCCCTTGTAAGCATTAAACAGTCAGCATATGGAACCAATGGCTCTATTGTTTTCCATGGTTTCTCCAAGCCAGTCGTTGGGCCAAGAAAGTAGCCATGGTCGACGGCAAGCATAACAGTTTTCCCATCTGCCTTTATTATTTTTGAAATTCTATTCTTCATCCCCCAGTCCATTTTATCACACTGATAAAAAGAATTCTTATATAAATTCTTTCTGAAGAGATAGATATATTTCATCTACTTCAGCTATTTTAACAACATTCAAAAGAGTTTGTCTTTTATTTCAATTCATACCATTTAAAAAATAGTGGTGAAAATCAGCGTCGTCCGAAAAATAAATTTAGATATTTTTATTCTACATAATGGATGGGATGCAATAAGGATAAGAAAGTAGACAGAAAATTCAAAACCAATTGGAAGATATACAATCTTGCTATGAAAAATGAGGATGAATGGTTCATTCAAAACGCAAAGAAAATCATTGACAGGATGCCTGAACCATGGGAAATTTCCAAAAGAGGTAGACCTCCACATCCTCCAAAGTCATTGGTTCTGGCATTATTACTTAAATCAAAACATCAGAAAACTTATCGTGGCTTAGAATCTTTT
>DRIF01000086.1 GCA_011052825.1 Thermoplasmatales archaeon | reverse complement strand
ATTTTATAAAAGAATTGCAGCAAGAAGGGGAAAGAAAATTGCAGTTGTTGCAACAGCAAGTAAAATGCTTCGTGTAATATATCAAATGTTGATAAATAAGGAAGAATTCAAACCATTTCCAGTCAAATCTCGAAAATTTTCTGTGGGATAAACCACGACTTTTAGATTGAGAATGCTAAACGAAAGCCATAAAGAGGGGTAAACCTCGGATAGGAGAACGCAAAAAATATAAGATGATTAGCAATTAATATTGAGCGGAGGATTCACATAGGAGAATATTTATTTAACGGAATGATATCTGTTACCTCAGGTTTGCCCTCTGTTAGTGTTCCTGTTTTATCAAACACAATGATTCTGGCACTCTTGATTTCCTCAAGATAACTTCCACCTTTTATTAAAACCCCATTTTTTGCAGCAGAAGTTAGTCCTGAAACCATTGAAACAGGAGTTGAAATCGCCAAGGCGCATGGACAGGAAACAACCAATAACACTAACGCCCTATAAAACCATTCACTGAACTCTAAGCCAAAAATAATAGTTGGGAGAGTCATAACAAGGAAAGCTAGAACTACAACAGTTGGAGTATAATATATAGCAAATTTATCAATAAATGCTTCTGTTTTCGATTTCTCTTTTTGTGCCTCTTCTACAATTTTTACTATTTTTGACAATATAGTTTCATCAGATTTTTTGGTTACTTTTATTTCGAGATAACCTTCTTCATTAATTGTTCCAGCAAATACATTTTCTCCTCTTATTTTTTGGACGGGCATACTCTCCCCTGTAATAGGAGCCTGGTTTACCGACGATATTCCTTTGGTTACAATTCCATCTAAAGGTATTCTATCACCAGGTTTCACTATAAGAATGTCTCCAATCTTTACTTCATGGACATGAACTTTTACTTCTTTTCCATTTTTTATTATTGTTGCCATTTCAGGTGCAAGTTTCAAAAGGGAGGCGACAGATTTTCTTGCACGTTCAGTAGCATAATTCTCTAAAGATTCAGCAATATAAAATAAAAATATAACTGCTGCTCCTTCTTCACCATGACCAATTAAAAAAGCTCCCATGGCTGCAAAGCCCATCAGGAAATTCATATCCAATCTTTTCCTCCATACAGAAAGAACTCCTTTTTTTATAATGTGATGTCCGGAAATTAGAACAACTGCAATAAATAAAACTTGAGCAAATAAATATTGTTCTGTCAGAAATTCCAAGTATAGTCCAATGCCAAATATTATTCCTGATACTAAAATAATTAAAACACTTTTCTGTTTCCAGAAAAGCTCTTTTTCTTCAAAGATATCTGTTTTACATGACGAGCATCTCTCGTTCATATTGCCATGTGTTTCATTCCTTGGCATGTTCAACTCCCATTTCAATTAATTTTACAACATGCTCATCAGCAAGCGAATAGTATACTATTTTTCCTTCTTTTCTAAATTTGACCAGGTTATTACTCCTCAACACTCTTAATTGATGAGAAATGGCAGATTGAGTCATACCAAGCAAATATGCCAAATCACAGACACACAACTCTTTTTGTGAGAGTGCAAATAATATTTTTACCCTTGTAGGATCACCTAAAATTTTAGATGTATTTGCTATCTTCAGAATAGTTTCATCATCAAGCATTTTGGATTTTACTTTTTGAACAGCTTTTTCATTCACATATTTAATTTCACAAATATCTTCTCTATTCATATGAACAGTTAAACAAATATTCATATATAAACTTTGTGAATTAATATTAATCAAAACATATATCGAGGCATATAAATTTCTGGCAGAAGTTTCCTAATGTTGCACTAAATTCAATATTTATTGTAATAAATTAGTAGATATTATTTGATGCGTTTTCTTCAATTCACTTCATTCAGATGTTCTTTCTCTATCGTCAATTTCTGTGCTAATAAAATTCTTGAGAAAATAAATTACTGTGCTTATCTCGCAATGCTCCTGCTTTAACTAAAGCAACTTAGAATTTTTAAATCATGGAGCAATTCCATATTGTCCAGTTTAAAATTAGTTAATTTTAAATATTACACCGTAATACATTTTTATGATGATTAAGATTGCAGATGACGTATATTTTGTTGGAGCCATGCACTGGGATCGTCGTCTTTTTGATGAACTCATTCCACTTCCAGAAGGAACAAGCTACAATTCTTATTTGATAAGAGGTAAAGAAAAGATAGCATTAATAGATACTGTTGATCCTTCGAAAGAGGAGGAACTTATTGAAAATATTGAAAAACTGGGAGTGGAAAAAATAGATTATGTAATATCCAATCATGCTGAGCAGGATCATTCAGGGGCGTTGTCCAGAATAATTGAATCTTATCCAATGGCAAGGATTGTTACAAATGAGAAATGCAAGCAGTTTTTAATGGACTTACTTTTGATAGATGAGGAAAAATTTATTACAGTAAATGATGGAGATGAACTGAAACTTGGAGGAAAAACTTTAAAGTTTATTGTTGCTCCATGGGTACACTGGCCAGAGACAATGCTAACATATCTAAAAGAGGATGGGATACTTTTTTCATGCGATTTGTTTGGAAGTCATACAGCAACAAGTGATATATTTTCAACTGAAAATGTTTACAATTCTGCAAAAAGGTATTATGCTGAGATAATGATGCCATTCCGTAGCAAAATAAAACAGCATATTGAAAAAATAGAAAATCTTGAGATAAAAATGATTGCTCCAAGTCATGGTCCAATTTACAAAAATCCTGAATTTATTTTGAATGCATATCGCGATTGGATTTCTGATAATGTTAAAAATGAAGTTGTAATTGCCTATGTTTCAATGCATGGAAGTGTAGAGAAAATGGTGAAGTATTTAATAGAAGTTTTGATAGAAAAAGGAATAAATGTTAAACCTTTCAATTTAACAGTCTCTGATATTGGTGAACTTGCAATGGCTCTCGTTGATTCTGCAACTTTTGTGCTTGCGACGCCAACTGTTCTTTCTGGAATACATCCTCTCGCATTTTATGCTTTATATCTTGCAAACGCCCTCCGCCCGAAAACAAAGTTTGTCTCAATAATAGGCTCATATGGATGGGGGAGCAGGATAGTGGAGCAGGCAAAGGAAATGCTTACTGCAATGAAAGCAGAGGTTATTGAACCAGTTATGGTGAAAGGGCAGGCGAAAGATGATGACTATACAGCCATTAAAAAACTTGCAGAAAAAATAGCAGATAGACATAAGGAGATAGGAATATTGACACTTTAAATTTTATTTTAAAGCAATATTTACAATGTCCCTCAAAACTTTTATTTATCTGCTACAATAAAAAATGATGGATGCAAAAATATTGAGAAGTGTAACCAGAGAATTCAACAAATATCGATATCCTGAGTGCATGGCAAAAGTTATAAAAAATGAGGGTAATCTGATTAAAGTTGAGTTTAGAGGGAACAACTGTATCTTTTTCATGTTGTTTTGATGAGCATTTTGAGGATTACAGAGAATTACTTGGAGAAAAAGGAATAAAAACTAAAATAAAATTTGTGGATAGAAAAAAATTGAAAAATTTACAGTTATTTTCATAAAGGAATGATTCATGTGAAGAGCATATATTCCATTATGTCAAATGTATCAATTTTGACATTAAATTCATTCTTTTTTATCTCTCCGACCACATGAATATGATATCTCCAGTAATGAATAAGAGGGAGGCGTATGAAATGAATTGAGATAGTATGTAAAGTTAAATTAATGTCAATATTTTCATCTGATGCAGATATTCTGAATGAAGTTGGTATAAATCTTCCATTCCTCATTTTATAATCATAGCATTTTATGTGTACATTTTCAATTAAATTATAATTTTCTTCGCTTAATATTAAAAAATTTTCATGCAGAGATATTCCTCAGAATAGGTGATACACTTTTCTTCAAAATTTTATTAGGCTTTCTAACCTGTTACATCCGAGCTCCAGAGCTATGTCAGCTTTCATAGCTCTCGTTTCATCCCCTCTGACAAAATTGTAAATTATTCTCCTCAAGCTAAGAAAAGCATCTGCAGATTCAAATGATTTAAAGCCACGCATTATCTTGTAGCGTTGCTTTACATCCTCGTTATACCT
>DRIF01000085.1 GCA_011052825.1 Thermoplasmatales archaeon | reverse complement strand
AGAAATTTTGAGCGAAAATTCCCCTGTAAAAAATGTAAAAGTCCTCAAAAAATCACTGATAAATTTGTCACTAACCATTGTTTATCCACCAAATGGCTTTCATTTCCACATTTTGAGCAATGTTACGCCCAAAATTATAGCAATTTTTGGTGATTTTATACGGCGTTATGAGGACAAAAGTCTTAATTTGAGATGGTAAAATGTAACAAAAATTACAATTGGCAAATTATACAATGGCAGTATAACTAGCTTGAAATGGCAAAGTCAGGTAGAAAGGTTTTAATTGTTTTGTTTTACGCTTTTTATCAACAAAATCTTTGTTATCAAACAGCCTATAATTATTAAAATCCAATATCCAATGTGTATGAATAACACTTCAATATAGACTTATGACGTACTTGCATTAAATATGCCATACACTAAATAATGATCACTTTCAGAAAACGTAACATCTTTCATAACTCCTGCTTCAATGAAGTTATTTTCAGTACGTTGGTTTATTATTATTCTATCATATGCGTTGTTACTTGATGCCACTGTTGTATCCATATCATTTGTTATAACCCAATACCAGCTGATGAAATGCTGTATATTATCTTCATCGTAATAACTTCCATCTGTGTTCAAATCTCCAAGAATGATTGTATCTTCATCTGGCTCTCCAATTAAATTCTCAAGATTTGTTAATTCTTGATAAACATTATCTGGCTTTGTATGGATCGTGTAAAGAGTAAATGTCCAATTATTGGCTTTAAATTCTGCTTCAAAAGGAGGGCGTTCAAATTCATCCTGCGATTCTTGAGTGTAATCATGATAACTTAAAAGCGTTACTCTATCATCATAAAATATTGCATATTGCTCTTTACTTGATGTTGTTCCTGCTCTCTGACTTATAATGTAATCATATCCTGGCAATTTTGCAGCAAGTTTCTGGATTGCAGTTCCGCTCTTATCTCTTATTTCCTGAATAATGCATAGGTCATAATCATCTATCTTGTCAGCATAATAATTCAGTAATGTTTCATTTGATGCTTTTGTAACTCCAAATATCTGTAAGTTCCAGGATGCAATTGTGATGTTTTTTACATTACCTTCATGCTGGTAAACTACTATTTTTATTGTATCATAAGCAGATGTTGCATTGTTATCCTCAACTGTAAGATTTGCTATATAGGTTCCAGTATTTTGATAGGTATAAGAAAGCATGGAGGATGGCGCTCCTTCTCCACCATAATCTGCAATGCCATCTCCGTTACAATCCAAATTCCATGAAACAATGTAGCCATCGCTATCAGAAGCATTTAATAAAAATGAAACAGCAAGAGGAGCATAGCCAAATGTAACGTTTACAGAGAGAGAGCATGTAGGCGGATTATTTTCCTCTGGTTTAAATACTGTTATTGCAACGATGCTTTCATCAATGCTTCCAATGTTATCAGTAACAATTAACTTTGCAGTATAATTGCCAATGTTCGTGTAAGTATAGTTTATCATCTTGGGCAGTTCGCTACCATTTCCTGTAAATTCAGCGATGCCATCGCTGTTTACATCCAAATTCCATGAAACAATGTAGCCATCGCTATCATGAGCGTTGATGTAAAAGGTAATATTAAATGGTGCACAGCCAGATAAAGAAGGAGACACAGATAAAGAAGAGATTGGAGGTGTATTGACTGATTCTTCTTTACCTTCTCTCTGCTCTATACAACCAGATAAAAATGAAAGAGAAAGTAGTAAAATTATGAGAAACGGTTTAAACTTCATAAAGACAATGCTTAAAAGTTTTTTAATGATTTTTGTTTGGCAGGAGAATATGGGCAGTTCTTCAATGCCTCTCTTAAACATTTTCCCTCTCCCTCTGTATGGTTATTATCATTTTTTCCAAGATTTTAATAAAATAGCCAGCAGGAAAAAGCACACCGCCCACACCGCACGGTTGAGTGCAAACAACTGTATGAATATTGCACTTTCCGTTGCTCCTTCAGTTAATGGATTAATAAGCATCCATTTAGCTGCTGTGATAATACTTAGCAATAGAAGTACAATACCTGCTATTGTAAACAATATCACCAATAAAGTTCTAAATTTCTCCCATCCATTAGTTGTGGTATTTCCCCACATATTCTTTTAAAATACAAATTCATATTTAAGGTTGACCATTATTATTGACCAAAATTATTGTCAAATCATATCAAATGACCAAAATAGTTACACCAATTGGTTGATATGACATTAGAAGGTTTGGGCAGGTTTTGGGAGCATACAAAAGGAAAGTTGGTTTTATATATTCCTGCAGATGTGTACAAGGATTCGCAATTTCCTTTCAAACCAAAAGAACAAGTTAAAGTTGTTATAGATCCAGACAACAAAAGAATGATAGTGGAAAAAGCATGATAAGAATGTTTCTAAAAATCAAAAATTCTTTTTGAGTGAAAAATGAATCCATATTTTGTAGCAAATGCAAAATTCGCATTTTAACCCAACCTTGATAATGTTTTCCTGGTTACATCTAATGGATAGTGGATATGGAAAACCCTATGCGAAATAAACAAATTTGGATGTAACATTAGCAAAGTTGGATATGTATCTATTAAGTCCGACAATACATGGTCAACCAAATTGGCGAAGAGTTGCCTGAAGCCTTTGAAAATACCCCAAAGTCTTATTCATTTCTACAATCTTGTAATATTTCTTTCGAAGGATAGGATGTAATCTCCAACCTATATCCGCCTGTTAAGTGACCTGAAAAGCGAGTGACCCAAAAGGTTGCGAAGAGTTGTGGCAAAGGTAAGGATGCAAAACATTTCTCTTCTATTGTTTATCATGGATATATCCTAACAACAGATTTTTGTGGTACACCTTCAAACGAATAAGGTTCATTTCGAAGTTTTTTGAAAGATGGAGCAGTCTCAACACCAGCACAATAGATAGGATCTCTTTGTGTTATAGGGTCTATCTTGTTACTAAAGATTGATGCACGCATTTCGGGAGTGTTTGGACCACTCACAGTTTGAATGGCAATTGTCTTTGCTGCTGAGAGACACCCTGACCAAAGGCGTAATGCGATGTTCACTCTGGTCTTGTCATCTTCTACATCTAGAATATAAATTTTTGTTACATTTGCAATTTCATTTAGACATTGGTTTTTTTCTACATCACTCAACCTTGACTGAAAATCTAAGAAAAAAGAATTAGCAAAATGTGGTTCATCAATCGCATTCACTAATTTTGCACGTTGGGTTACATCCTTTAAGGATGATGGTAACGGTGGAGGAGGCCCTAGTTCATTCGCCCATTGAAGGGCTGTATCCATATTTGGATCTACTACTCTCATTCTTTCTCACCTCCTAAAGCGACCCCGAAGGCACATTGCGTATAACGTTCCGAGCGTATCTGAAGTTCCCCGAAGGGGATTTGGGCGGAATGCCGAAGGCATGAAGCCAGATACGCTCTGTTATCTGCTGTTGCTTGGCTCCATTTCTCAATATCAATGTATCCTACTTTCCTCAAATCTAATCCTCTCCATATCATTATAAAATCGCTTTATAGTGTCCTGCATTAACCAATCTCTGTTTTGCTTAGGCCACCTTTCTGATCCTCTTTTAGAAAAATAGAGAAACATATCGTGGATGGTAGCAAAAATATTCTGGCAAGCTTGGTCATAGTCCTTACAGTCTTCGGGAGGCATAGGTATATTTCCCGATTGTAAGTAAAGTTCTGTAACTCTTGGCTCCATTTCTTGCATTTTAAGGATTAATTCGTCTTCAGAAATCTCCTCTCGTCTATATTTTTCGAAATAATTAATCGCTTCTCTGGCGAGTTTTATCATTTCATTTAAAATGGGACGAATGGCCTCTAATACTTCCTCTTTTGTGCCAAAATGGCTTTCGAAAAAATCTTTGTGTGATTTATATTCATCATTCCAAAAAACTTCTATGTCTCCTAATTTTTCATTGCCATTTAGACTAAGAGGGTGCATATCTTTTGGTAAAGATGGATCTATCCAGCATGTGCGACAAATCCAGTTTGCGTTCTGAATATCTTCTAAGTCGTAGGCTATAAATAGCCAAACCACATGAGCTGGAGTTCTCCCCCACCGTGCCCTGACTCGTTCATTACGGTAGTAATTACTATATCTCAATTTTTCAGTTGCTTCCTGGATAATCGTTCTTATTACATCTTTAGGATAGTGTCTATCTAAAAGAACGATAGCTGAATAACGCTTGGCTCCAGCATGACTTACATCTTTCTGCTTTACAATCGTATACCTAATTTTTTCTCTAACCTCCATTTCTAAAGTTACACCTTTATCTCGTAGATGCCCTTTTTTACAGGTGCCTGTGTCATCATAAGGCGTTCCATCTTTAGGACAGACTTTTTCATAAGCAATAAACAAACGTGCTAGGTCCTGAGCGTCAATAAGAAGATAATCACATCCTGCATCAATAGCAATTTGCACGAAATCTCTCTGTGCATCATCTTGAACATTCCCAAGTGCTCCAAAAACCATCAAACCGAGTCCTTGGATTTGCCGCAGTTTTACGAATTGGTGGGTTACATCTCTGCTTGAAACTCTTGAGAAGCTTTTTCCTTTCAAAACAAAAGCAGCTAATCGTTTATTTCCTCTAACATGTACATGACTTGTTAATATATCTGCTATTTCCATGGGCCCATGTGGAGTTTCATTTGGATCGTATAAAATCTCTCTAAGAAAACGCTCCATCTCGCTTTTTTCATCTAAATTTCTGATGTTAGTAAGTATTTCCGTATTTATAGCTGCATATGGGATAGTTTTGATTTCTGAAAACTCGTCTATGTCCTGTATTTTAATAAGACGTCCCATTTCACACCTCACTATATAGCCAAGCAATTGAGCATAACGTTCCGCGGATATACGAAGTTTCCCGAAGGGAAATTTGGGCAAAGCGTAGCGAAGCCGTATGTCCGCTGTTATCTGTATGTGCCGTGCCGTTCATCTTTTAAACCCCAAAAACTTTCTTACTTTATCATATATCATATCCTTTCGTTTTTGGACAAAATTGCTGAATGTCTCCTCGGTTAAATTGTTTCTCGCTTTTATAAAGAACTGTTTAAGTTCATAATCTTCTGATCCATAAAACTCTATATTTTCGTCAGGGAGCGAGTTACTTTTTAATACATTCCTCGTTTTATTTATAAGTCTTAAATTGCCAATATTGTTTATCAACTCTTCAGGAAATCCTTTTTTCTCTAAAATACTTCTTGGGAATATGTGATCTCTCTCCAAACTCCAACCTCTTTTTTTCGGAATTTCATAAACTCCATCTTGGATAATATTTAGAACTAAATCCAAATCATAAAGCATATTCTCAGAAAAGTCATAAGACATACCAGTTCTTTCTTCCATATACTTTCTAATATCGTCTATTGGAAAATTTGTAATCGGTTTTGATTCTTTAATCTTTTTGTGGATGACATCTAATTTTCCGTCTGGTCCGTAAGAGTAAAATCGCATGAAAAATGACATATATAGATACTGTCGGAGCTTTGTAGCCTGTCCTTCTGGAATTTGCTGATGTGGTTGTCGATAAATAAAATCCACAATAGGAATTAATGCCAAATCTGATTTTAAAAATCTTTTAGAAAGGATTTTTACGTCTGTTTTTAGAAATTGAATAGTAGAAAGTAATGCTTTTCGGATTTTTTCAAAATTGTCTTCGAGATTCTTAATAAATGTCCCATCTTTTAATTTTTTTATGTCATACTTTGCACCTCTATCTAACAATACAAATGAAGTTTTAATAAGAAAATCTGTATTAAAATCATATTCGCCATTCCCATTTAATTCATCTACAACTTCTATAAAATTCTTCTCCATTTCAGGTGAATGTAGAATTACTGTTGAAAATAGAAGGTCTGATTTAGTTAGAATGATTCCACCAGAATTAACTCGTACAAAAACCTCAAGAACATCATTATATGGCAAATCTTCTTTTACATCCTGGATATGTATTCTTTCTTCAATTTTAAACACCTGTATAAATTTAGCTATATTCTCCTTTATTCTCTCTTTTATTTTTTCAGAATCGTCTTTAAACTTTGAATCCACAAACGATGAGATCTTTGGAATTTCTATCTCTATAAGTTCACCTACTCTTATCCAATGTGGGTCATCGAGTTTCTGTGGTGATTTAAATTCAAAAATATAGCGTAGGTCATTTTCTTCATTATTAGGATCACTATTCACTTTGAAATAGAGACATTTCCCATTATATTTGCCGAAAAATGCAAGAAATAATGATTGTAATCTTTGTTGTCCGTCTAACACTAGATATGGTGAAGATTCTAGCACTTCATCTTCTGATATAAATCTTTCACCAGTTTTATAATCTTCAACGAATTTTCTTGTTCTAATTTTAAGGTCTAGACTTGGTTTCCAGACAAGAAATGAGCCGATTGGATAATCATTCATCAACGAATCCATTAACTTACATATTCTTTCTTCTTCCCATACGAAAGACCTTTGGATTGATGGTAGGCGATATCTATTATCTTTTATATCTTTTACTACATCGTATATCCTTTGTGTTGGTTTTATCCTACTCATAGCCCATACCTCCCAATTTATGGCACGGCATTACAGATAACATAGAATATCCAAACTTTTTATTTGCATAACCCACCAATTTGGCGTTATATACGAACTTTTTACAGATACTTTCTCCTTTCATTTTTTGCATCACCTCTCTAATATACCTGTAAAGATTTTGCTTCTTTACAATTTGTAACGACTATAATTTTAATAATCTTTTGTAAAGCCCTACTTTTATACAGTTGGGATTATAATGAAAAGAAAAGGAGATTGATGTGCTATGCGAAGTTGATATCTTTCAAATTTTCTGCGGACTATTTCGCCACATCTACAGCTCCAGAAGTTGCTCTTCCTCTTGCTTTTATTACTACTTCCTTTGATCTACTCGCCAACTGAGACATCAGCCATTACATAATTCATTGGTGGCTTTTCCCAACAAATATCACATTCTTCTCTTTCCCGTTCTTATTCATTTTACTGCCTTTACATAA
The DNA here is from genome assembly GCA_011052825.1 of Thermoplasmatales archaeon. Taxonomy (GTDB): domain Archaea; phylum Thermoplasmatota; class E2; order UBA202; family JdFR-43; genus DRIF01. The sequence goes on along the minus strand of DRIF01000085.1, from coordinate 19,486 downwards.
CAAATGTTATGAATGATATAAAGCTATCAAAGAGAGAAAGACTTAATTATCAAATTGCATCTTGAGGTGAGAATATGGTAGTGCAAGATGAAATATTATGCACCATCAAAATCTCTATAGAGAGGATAAATTCGTGGCAAGGATAGAAATGCAGACATAGAAAAGAGGATCTCAAAATACACATTTGAGGGTTTGATAAAACGAAGTTGTTATAGATTAAAATCAATATTTTGGAATTTCTACTTTTTCTCCTTTCAAAATCTTTTTCACAATTTCTCGAAAAGCAGCAAAACCAATAGTCCTTGGTATCACGCCTTTTGCTCCAGCTTTTTTTAATTCTTCAGCACAACCACTATTGAAAGATGCTGTAAATCCATATACCAATGCAGATGGGTCCATCTTCATTATCTTTTTTGTTGTTTCAATCCCATCCATGTCAGGTAACTTGAGATTCATTATAACCAAATTGGGCTTATTTCCTTTTTTCATAAGCTCTGCATATTTTTCCAATCCTTCTTCGCCTGTTAAAGCAGGATATATTTTTACATCTAATTCAGAAAGATATATTTGTATCAGTTCTTGTATAGCCTTTTCATCATCAACAACCAGTATTTTTTTACTCACGGATCTCTCCCTTTGCGACTACGTTTTTAACAACGTTTTCAACTCTTTCTATGGCACAAAGAGCAGATTCCAATTTTTTACGACGCTCCGCATCTGTTTCTTCCTCAATTGTCAAGCCAATATACCCTTTTGCAATACATAAAGGATTAAAGAAATAATGAGCTGTTTTAGCCTTAAATTCCTTTTCTTTTTCCAAAGCTTTTTCCATTTCTTTGTAGGCCTTCTTTAATTTTTCTTCTGCTTTCTTACGTTCTGTAATATCTAGATTTACACTTATGCTACCTCTATAATTTCCATCAGTATCCAATAAGGGTGCAGCAGAAACAATGACATAGCGAGGCTCACCATCCTTGGTATATAAAGTAATTTCATACCTGCTTGATTTTCCTTCCATCCTCATCTTTGTTTGTCTCTCCAACTTAGGTAACTCCCTTTTGTCCACCAGCTCTCTGAAATTCATACCAATGATTTCCTCCTTCTTGTATCCAAGCATGTCTGCAAATGCTTTATTGGTAAAAACGATATAATCATTTTCATCATCAACACAAATTCCTTCTTGAGCTGTTTCAACCAATATGCGATATTTTTCTTTTGATCGTCTTAATTCCTCCTCCATTTGTTTGCGATATGTAATGTCTATTAAGGATAAAATTGATTTTTTTGTTCCTGGAATTATGTCAATGTTAATGAGCATATTCAGAATATTTCCTTTTTTATCTATGGCTTTAAATTCATATTCCTTTGGAATCCCATCTGAACTTTCCCTTCTTTTCTCATGATATTCCAACATTCTTTTCAAATCATCTCTATGAACAAAATCTGTCCAACTCATTTTTCCTTCGATTTCTTTTTTTGAATAGCCAGATAATTTTTCAAATTGAGAATTGACTAATGAAATGGTAGTATCTTCCTCTACAATAGCCATTGCAGTTCCAGTATTTTCAAAAGTTGCTCTATATTTTTCTTCTGATTTTCGCAATTTTTCTTCCATTTCCTTTCTTTCTGTTATATCAATTGCCATCTCATATCTCACATTCCTTCCATCTGGCCATTTGATTCCTTTATCAATACACCTATACCATCTTTTGTTAACTAAATTCTGCCATTCCCAGACATATGTTTTACCAAAATTTTTGCCCAAAATCTTATCATTTGTGCAGAAATTGCATGGCTTGTCTAAATTTTGTAACACTTTATAACATTTTTTGCCTGTAGCATCTTTACCAAATAATTTTTTTAGGGATTTATTTGCATAAAGAATTTCATATGTTTCTGGATCTGCTATATATATAGGCTCATCAATGCCCTCAAAAATAGATAAAAGCTGTTTTCTTTCAAGTCTTAGCTGTTCCTCAACTTCCTTCTTTCTTGTAATATCTTCAATTATTCCATCATAATATTTAACTTCCCCTTTTTCATCATAAACAGCAATTGCAGTAACAGAGCCCCAAATAGGTGTTCCATCTCTCTTTTTTAACTTTAGTTCCTCATCTCTTACAAAACCATTTTTTAATATTTTCTCATTGAATTTTTTTCTATCTTCGGGATTTTGATAAAGGTCTGAAACATTAATCTTTAGAAAATCCTCTTTTTTATCATAGCCAAACATTTTAATTATTGCTGGATTTGCCTCTATAAATTTACCTTTTGGACCAGGTGTATTTCTGTAGACACCCACATTGAGATTTTCAACCAATGTACGATACTTTTCCTCTGATTCTCTTAGTGCTTTTTCTGCCTGTTTATACTCAGTTATATCAGTAAAAACTGAAAGAACACCTACAAATTTACCCTTATCAAATAAAGGACTTGCACTGATGATAACTGGAAACTCTTCACCACTTTTTGTAAGCAGGATGGCTTCATATCTGCTACTCATGCCTTTTGGTCTTTTTTTCGCTTCTTTTTCTATCTTTTCTATTTGATGTTTTGGCACTGTTTTCTTCCAGTGTTCTCCAATTAACTCATCTTTTGAATAACCCAACATTTCTTCAGTTCTTGGATTCACAAAAATTATGTGTCCATTTTCATCTTCTATCAAGATCCCTTCTTCCATTTTTTGGATTATTTGTTCGTATCTTTTCAAATTTTCTTTAATCTCTTTTATTTTGCTTTTTTTCTGTACATTGATAGGTTTTTTCCCTCCCATTTTTCCCTCTTTTGGATGGACAATTCAATCATATACTTTTGATATTTGAATTAATCGGTTTTTCATAGTTGTTTACCAGTATAAAGTCCCCCTTAAAACAGTAACTTTCATTTTTTGAAATGAATCGGGTCATATCTTATGGACATGTTTTGCTTAAAAAGGTAAAATTACTCTGAAGGCAAACTGAAACTTATAATAATATAACTTGAAAATAAATGAACATGAAAAAAACATGACAACATAATGAAATGTATAGGGCGGGTGGTGGGGTTGTAGTGGCATATACATGAAACTTTATGTGAGCCCGAAGGCGAAGCCGCTCGGGAGGCTCATCATAATGCAATTCAGCAAAAAAAGAGAAAGGAAAAGGCGATTAAAAGATGTTTAGTAGATGATGCACTGCTTTCCATTGTTCCTCTGTCATTTCATCCGTGTTGATAGGTAATAATGTTTTATCTGGCAATTCAACATATATCTCTTTTATTATGTATTCACCAAAATTAATGTTTTCAAGTGTTTTGATTATCAAATTGTTTCTTCTGTATTCATTTTCTTCATATCCAAATTCATCAGGTAATGCAAGAGCCATTTAGATACCTCCATGAATTGCACTGAAAAATTCTTTAAATGTAGTATCAGAAATATTGTTAATCAGTGTTTCAAGCAATTCATGGCTTATGTAACTTATTTCATTGTTCTCTGTATCAACGAAAAGGAAGAATTTGCAGAATGGAGAAGCAAGCACTGAATATCTGTTATCAACATCTTTAAGCACTGTTTGAAATTTGTATTCATTTGTAAGCCATATTAAATCTTTGCAGAAGTTCGCAGATTTAATTTTATTGAAGATGGAAATTAGAGATTGTTGAGTAATCATATGTTATCACCTCTTATTATTATGCTGAAGGAAAGAAGTTCTATTCTTGCTTTACTGATGTTTTCGTATTTGAATCTTGTTAAGTTCTCGTACATCTCTTTTATCTGCTGTTCTGTCATTGTCTTAATATCTCCAAAAGGAGTTTCAACTTCATAGAGCATTTATTGCACCTCCTGTGTTTGTAGCATGAACATTCTACATGCATTCATGAGTCTATGCAATCTTTCCATGTCTTCATTGCCAAGAAAGCATCTACCAGCATTGGTATAGATGTTATACTCTATGTGTTTAAGTTCAACAAGAAATTTTGATATTGGGAGAATGAAGCCATTTAATTGTTCTTTTTCCAAGCGTTTTATTGTTATTGAGTTATTTTTGCATTCATCTGGGTATTGGTATAAATATGCTAACCTGTTTGCAATGTATAATCTTTCTATGAAGCACAGAATTTCATTTTCATCAGGTTCTGGATCTGCTTGTTTTTTGTACATGAGTTTAAGGTATTTTTCACGGAAACTGTAAAATGCATATTTTAGATCATTGCAAAATTTGAGAGTTGTTGCTACATTGGCGAAGGTAGGTAGTTGAATGCTTGCAACTGACATTTACTGTTTCACCTCCTGGTAAACCATATTTTGGTTGCACTCATGACATAATCCAGGAACTGTTTGCAATTCATCGCTTACGGGCAATGTTGTTTCATAGTAGTAAATGAATCTCTGCTTGCATTCAAGACAATATAAAATGAAATGTTGTTTGTTCAGTTTTGGCTCGTCATCTCGAGCCCCTCGAATCCCGTTATTGTTATTTGAGGCAGGCACGGGCACACCTGCCTTAATTTTTAAATCACTCATCACTTTGCATGTGAGTGATTTGAAACTATAACAAAAGAATGATACTTATTTTTGTGAGCCCAAAGGAAAAACCACGAAAGATGTCTCTCGAGCTATGCCGTGTGGATTTAAGCCATTTTAGCGTTTCGAGGGCTTCGCTTCTTTCACCAATAGTCCCGATTTATGCCCCCGAAAGCGACCTTAAGCGAAGCGAAAGGGAAAATGGCATTAAATCCACCATGTGTTTTTGGCATGAGGCAGGAGAGGGACATCGCTTCGAGGTTTTGCACGCTTGGGAGACTCACCCTTGTTTTTGCATTTTGAATTTGTTATGGCAGGATGTTCGCCTGGCGTCTTGCTTCTTCCTTGCTTCTTGTAAAAATAATGGCTGGCAGGCATCCCATCCCCCACTAAAAACTATTATTTTGCATGAAAAGCGGGAAGTTTTCATTGAAATTTAGCATTCTGTGGATGTTCAACCTCTCTTATAGGAAAAATCAGGTGCTATTGTTAATACCATGACTACCAATCTCCTAATTATTATCTCTTCTAAAATACAAATTATCTATTTTCCTCTTTCTTCTCGCCCAAGCCAAAGCCACATTAATTTATTACCCTTCACCATGCCATATGCTTTGCTCATCAACAGCAATCAAAAATCCATCTCCTCTTTTTATGGCAAAGTCAGGAGTTCCTGGAGCATATAAATCGAAGTTTTGCAGGCTTGAATTCCATTTCAAAACAATGCTACAATTTTCTATTGCATTGTATAACGAAGATGCTGTTGTTTCATTTTCTTTAAACCATCCAAGCATGTTCCATCCAGTGTATAATGGTACAGAAACATTTTCTACTGGAATATCAACTAAGGAAAATATTGAATCATAGCTCATTCCCACAAAATATCCATGTCCATTTTCTATGACAAAATCATAAGGTGAGCCAGGAACATACAAATTAAAATCACCAGTGCTTGCGTTCCATCCCAAAATAATGCTACATTCTTTTATGTCATTAAACAATGATGAAGCATTGTATGAATTTTCGCAAGGCAGTGTAATTAAATTCCATCCTTTGTAAAGGAAGAATGAAAATAATGATGAATTTATTACAAAAACAACGCTATCGGTATATCCATTATATTCTGCCTGCAATATTGCTGTTCCATCATTCCATCCTGAATTAAATAGAATACTTTTTCCTTGAGTTGTATTAATGCTTGTATTTGAATCATAATTCAAAATGCTCCAGTTTGCATCAACAAATTCAATGAAACCATATGTATTGTTAAATGCTGAAGCATGAGCAATGAAAGAGAAGTTTGTTGAAATATTGTAGTCAAAAATTTCATTTTTTGTTGAAAATGTTATTAGGATATAATCTGTTGCTGGTTTTATAACTGTAATATTCTTTGAAATTGTATCATTTGCTCCATCATCATCTGTAACAATAAGAGTAACATTATAAATTTCATCATCTGAATATTGATGTGTTGGATTCTGTTGATATGAATAATTTCCATCACCAAAATTCCATGTCCAGTTTGTAATGAAACCATCTAAATCATTGCTCAAATCAGTAAAGTTAATTATATCTGCTGTTGTTGGATTTAATGGAGTGTAGCTGAAGTTTGCAACTGGTGCATAATTTGGTTCTATTAATGGCAGCCAATCTCCACCATGTTGAATATTTCCAGAACAATTATATGGTAGATTAATATCTCCAATTCCGTCACCATCTGCATCGCTACCATTATAATCACTCCAGTAATTGCCACCGAGATATGGTCCGCCAATAACGTTTGTACCAGACGTTTTGCTTATATTCCAGATGTTGTTACATTCATCATAGGCATTATTGGTATTGTTGAAATAGTTGTTGTAAATTAAGTTGTTGCTGGAGTTATAGAGATAGATGCCATAATAAGAATTGTTGTAAATACTGCAATTTGTTATATTATTATTTGAAGAATTATAAGCATTTACACCATCATTACCATTTGAATAAATGTTGCAGTTGGAAATTTGTTCGTTAAGTAAAGAATAAAGTTCGATCCCATTATCATTATTTGAGTAAACATTGCATCCTATAACAGTGTTATTTGATGAATAATCCATATCAATACCATCCCAATTATTCGAATAAATATTACAGTTAGAAATTGAATTGTTGAATGAATAATAAAGCCAGATGCCATCATAATTGTTTGAATAAATGTTGCAGTTGGATATGTTATTGCTGGATGAATAATAAAGCTCGATGCCATCATAATTGTTTGAATAAATGTTGCAGTTGGATATGTTATTGCTGGATGAATAATAAAGCTCGATGCCATCATAATTGTTTGAATAAATGTTGCAGTTGGATATGTTATTGCTGGATGAATAAGAAAGATAGATGCCATCATAATTGTTTGAATAAATGTTGCAGTTGGATATGTTATTGCTGGATGAATAAGAAAGATAGATGCCATCATAATTGTTTGAATAAATGTTGCAGTTGGAAATTGAAGTATTACTGCTAAATGCAATTTCTATTCCTACATCTGTATTGCTTATGTTGATATTTCTTATTTCAAAATTACTGCAATTTGCAAGAATAATTTCTCCCGCTTCTATTCCATCTAAAACAATGTTATTTTCATTTTTGTAATATAACAATGGCTTTTCATTTACAGTATTGTTATAAATGTTGTGAATGAAATGAGATAATGTCTCACCACCCAATATAATAATTCCATCATTTATGAAATTACAATAGGAAATGGTATTGTTGGATGAATAATAAAGCCAGATGCCATCATTACCATTTGAATAAATGTTACAGTTGGAGATTGTGTTGTTGGATGAATAATCAAGCCCGATGCCATCATAATTGTTTGAAATGTTGCAGTTGGAGATGCTATTGGTGGATGAATACCAAAGCACGATGCCTAAATCATTGTTTGAAATGTTGCAGTTGGATACGATATTATTGTTGGATGAATACAAAAGTTCGATGCCACCCCAATTATTTGAAATGTTGCAGTTGGATACGATATTATTGTTGGATGAATAATCAAGCCCGATGCCTAAATCATTGTTTGAAATGTTGCAGTTGGAGATGGTATTGTTAGATGAAGAAGAAAGCCAGATGCCATCATGATTGTTTGAAATGTTGCAGTTGGAGATTGTATTGGTGGATGAATAATCAAGCCCGATGCCATCATAATTGTTTGAATAAATGTTGCAGTTGGAGATGCTATTGGTGGATGAATAATAAAGCTCGATGCCATAATAATTGTTTGAATAAATGTTGCAGTTGGAGATGCTATTGGTGGATGAATAAGAAAGCCAGATGCCATAATAATTGTTTGAATAAATGTTGCAGTTGGAAATTGTTACATTGTTTGCATTATTTATTTTTATTCCAGCATCTGGCCAGTCGCCACCATTATGAATTCCAAATACTTCTACGTTTACTCCATCTGTTGTAATTTTTATGACATTTCCTGTATTGCTTCCATCTATAATTGTTGTTTCTTTATTTTCCCCTATTAAAGTTATTCTCTTGTTTATTACAACATTTTCATAATATATGCCACTATAAACAAAAATTGTATCTCCATCTGTTGCATCGTCTATTGCATCCTGTATGTTTGTATAGTTATTTGCCCCTATTCCCCCAACATATAAAATATTTCCTCTCATCTGCAATGCTTCTACCTGCCATGCGTTCAATCCATTTTTTATATTTACGGTAGCAAATCCTGCAATTATTAAACTAAGCAAAACCAAAAGAAAAATGTCTACTCTTTTAGTTTTCATTTTATTGCCTCCACATACGTTATCAAAAACTCATACAAAAACTTTATGTATGATAAATTAAGAATTTACTATTGTTAATTAAAATAAGAACAAAAAGAGGAGAGGAAGAGGATAGCTTCCCTGTTTTACAGTGCTGTCAATGAAACTGTCTTTGTTGCTTGTGCAGGAATTAAGCTAGACTCGAAATACAGCTCACAGCATCTGCAGTTACATACAAATCATAAGTTTGCTTCCATCTGTTCTTAAAGCTTTGTTTATCTATTTGGATAAAATCAAAAAAATAAAGGGAAAGAGATCCGCCAATGGCGGATGAACCCTTTTTCCACCAAATCCGCTTGCTAATATTTAGCAATGTGTTTTTGCCTTAAAGCAACGTTTTGTGGATAGATAGGAAGTAAATGTTACTATCCACACCTGACTCTTTTTGCTTATTTTAACATTCAATAAAATAAAAAGCGGGCGCGGCGGGATTTTCTGCGCATCATGCATTCGAACCCGCGATTTGTAGCTTAGGAGGCTACCGCCTTATCCTGGCTAGGCCACGCGCCCTGCTTTGTTATAAATTTATTCCTAATATATGTTGTTGTAATGTGGATAAGATAACTGAGGATTCCAGTCAAAAGAAAATTTTGGAATGTAATATGGGAGATGCAGATATGCCAGTATTTTTATTTTTAATCCAATGTAATCGTCCCAGTAATTACTATTAAACCAGTTTTTTCCGTCATCTCTTGCATTTTGTGCATTTTCAATGAAATTATTTTTTGTTATAACATTCTCCTTGCTTCTCCATCCAAAATAAATTCCATAATGTTCATTTCTTTCCACATTATTATTTAAAAATGAGTTAAAAGATGAATTCACAAATTGGGGACCATGAATATTTCTCTTTATTCTATTGGAATATATAGAAAAGTTGAGAGAATTGTAAAGATAAATTGAATACCAGTTGCGATGAAAATTATTATTGCTTATATTTCCATTTTTCCCCTCCATCCACACCGCATACCATTCATTATATGAAAAATTATTGTTCATAACATGAATATTTTCTGCATATTCACCCCATAAACCATACCAGTTGTTGTGTATTTTATTGTCCAATATTTCTGAATTGCAAGATGAATCAATCCATATACCGCACTCGCTATTTTTTATTTCATTTTCGCATATTATGCAATCATTTCCATAAACCATGATGCTTGTATTAAAGGAATATATCTTGTTATTCTTTATTGAAGAATTCCCTCCATAACATACAATTCCCTCTCCTCTATTATGTCCCTCAATTGAGAAACCCTCAATTTTTATTTTTGGTGCATAAAAGAATATTCCTTCTGTTTTTATTTTTGCATCCCTCCCAAAAATTGCCAGTGATTTGTCTATAAATAAATTTTCATTGTATATCCCTGAATGAACAATTATTATGTCCCCATCGCTTGCATTATCTATTGCATCTTGTATTCTTGTATAATTATTTGCCCCATCTCCTCCAACGTGAAGAGTTCTGTTGAAATTAATTTTAGAGGCATATCCTCCTATTTTTAAGGTTGGGTCTCCAAAAATTTCTGTTTCTTCTACCGCCTTCATATGAAAAGCTTTTGCAACACCTCTCCATGAAAAATTGCATAAGTATTGAGTTATTGCATCCCCCCATGCATCCCCAAGCAATTCTGCTTTACCAATTTTACTGCACAAACGTATATGCAGATTTCCCAGAAACATTTCTGTAACATTTTTTCCATGCCCTATCCAGCAAAGACCAGTTGGACCAATTGTTGCAACTGCCTTTCCTTTTGAAACAAAAAACCAGTTAAAACATTCTCTAGTTCTGTTAAACTGCCCGAGACGTGCGCCTGATGCGAGAACAATTGGCTTATATTCATTTTTCAACTGCATTATGTTCCATTCATAATAGTAAATCCATTTTTCACTATCTTTTTCATGAGTTGCCCACAAATGATGATTTCCTGCTCCTTCAAAAACAACAATGCCTGCTCCTTCCTCTATGACAGAATTTATTTTCTTTGAATTTAATCCATTAGATGCATAAATTTTTTTTATTTTGAATCCTTTCATGCATTCTGAAATTTTATTGAGAAGATATTCCCCTTCAGGAATGTCCCATGGGTCATTTAAATACAAATCTCCTCCACAAAGCACAGCATTTCTGAAACTTTCATCTGTATTTTTTTCATACTCAATTATATTATTTATAACTCTTCTCAATTCTCCCCCACTTCTTACAGCCAATCTTCCTATATAAACATCCGGAAATAAATCAACTTCATCTGAAAATTTCATTCCATAAATTTCATGGTCATATTCACCATAATATCCATTATTGTTTGTGTCCCATGAAGAAAAATTGCCCTCGCCATCATAAATATCTGCAAAATATAAATCGCTCATGAATTTCCTTTCATATTCCCATGAAGAACTTCTGTCATTCAACCATGAGTATCTAACAGGAAGCCACCATTCTTCTTTCATACCTGGCTTTCTTCCACCAACAAGCAGGACATACTTTATTCCCCATTCTTCTATTGCATTTTTAATGAAATATTTTATTTTCTCTGCATCATCTCTTCCATTGCATTCAAAATATTTATTGTTGTAAATTTCTTCAATGCCAACGATAAAAGTTTTTATCCCATATTTCTCCTTGCTTTCATTTAGTGGAGTAAGAATTTCTTTCCATACTGAAGGAGTTATTATCAAAAAATCATAGTAAGAATTAAAAATTTTTTTAGATTGAATGTTATAGTATATGGTTATTTTTGACCTCTCTTTTGAATATATATTTAGGAAAAGCAGATGTTTTCCATTTTTAATTCCTCCTGATTTATGAATAAAAATATTTTCATTTTTCTCCAATATTTTTATTTTTGTTCCGAGAGGAAATGTGAGAGTTTTTATTTCATCTGCTTCAACTGTAATTTCTATTTTACTCTTGAAATTAATCGTGCTTATCATCGGAAAAAGAAACAGAGATGCAATAAAGATCGCAATAATCTTCATGGAAATAAAAATTTATTTTGTTTATATATTTTGGGAATGAAATGCTTTTAGGCATACTTCTAATGATACAAAATGTAATCTTTATTCAAAACTGAGCAAGCATTGATTTAATTTAGCATATTTTCCCTTTTAATCACCTAACATACTCTCCTTTTTCTTTTCTTCCATAAAATCCAAACTGAAGAATTTATCAATTTCTCATTATGTTTTTTACAACCGGGCTGTAAAGCTGATAGAAAGAAGGAGAAACAGCGAGCAATATTTATATAGAAAATGATATAAATTTTATGAAAGTTATAACCGCATTGATAATGATATTCCTGCTGTTTTCATCATCTTTTGCAGGCACAAATTTAATTTTTAATAAAGATGAATATAAAATTGTTGAGACAGATGATGAAAAAGAAAATATTTTATGGTTAAATGAGGAACATCCCTACATAGAAATGAAAAGCATAAAGAGTTATACTGGAGTTGGTATAGAAGGTGGAAAAAGAGTTATAATATATTCAAACAATGGAACAATAAAAAAGAAATATCTCGAAATCGAAAAAGATGTTTATGATTTTATAATAATATCTCCTGATGAATGGATAGAATGTCTAATTCCTTTAAAGGAGCATAAAGAAAGGCATAATATAAAAACAAAGATTGTTAGTTTAAATGAAATTTATACAGGAAAATATTTCAGAGTTGATGGAATTGATGATGCCGAAAAAATCAAATATTTTATAAAAAATTCTGTTGAGGAATGGGGGGCGAAATATATATTGCTTGTGGGAAGCGTATATAAAATGCCCATAAGAAATGCTGTATATTATTGGTCTTCGGGATACAAAATAGAAAAATTTTCAATTCCAACTGACCTTTACTACTCAGATTTGTATAGATATGAAGATGGAAAAATGGTTTTTTCTTCATGGGATACAAATGGAAATGGTATTTTTGGAGAGGATTATGAAGAAGGACTGGGCGAGGATGACATTATTGATTTGTATCCTGATGTTTATGTTGGTAGAATTGCATGCGAAAATGAAAAAGTTGTCAAAAATGTTGTTAAAAAAATAATAAATTACGAAGAAAAGGCATATGGAAGCAACTGGTTCAAAAAAATTATACTTATTGGAGGAGACACTTTCCCAGGATGGGGCGTTGTTGAGGGAGAATTCATGAATGAAATGGTTTCTGAAATAATGAAAGAATTTGATACCTACAAAATATGGTATTCTCTCGGAAATTTAAATTCCATAGAAATAGAAAAAGCTCTTGAAAAAGGAGCTGGATTTCTGTATTATTCAGGGCATGGCTTTCCATATGGATGGGCGACTCATGCAATAAATGATGAGAAATGGGTTGGAAGATATTTTACTCCTTACATATCAACCCTTTTCAACTTTTATAAACTTCCAGTAATATTCTTTGATGCATGTCTTACTGCAAAACTGGATTTCAACTCCTCTGATTTAAGAGAAGATGGTATTCCTTTTAAATTTAATTCAACTTTTCCATGTTTTGCATGGTATTTCATACGCCATTCGTATGGAGGTGCTATCGCTACTGTTGGTGCAACAAGAGTTGCTTTTACTGGAGTTGATGAAGATGGTCCGCACTGGGGCGCAGGATATCTTGCATACAAATTTTTTGAGTCATATAGGGAAACAGATATTGTTGGAGAAGTTTTTGCCAGAAGCCAGGAAAAATATGTCAATAAAAATTTATGGGATAAATGGACAATACAGGAATTCATACTACTTGGAGACCCAACCTTAAAAATAGGAGGATATGAATAATCTTTCAAACCAACAAATTTTTTATATGCTGTGTATTATTCTGTTTAGAGGGCCCGTAGCTTAGCCAGGTGGAGCGTCTGGCTCATAACCAGATGGTCGCCGGTTCGAATGGTGGCTTATAGAAGTAAGTCGCCCAAATATCCGGCCGGGCCCATAAAAATTTTTAAAGAATTGCAATTATTCAAATCTTTATTTTCCGAAACCAAACCCACTTACAGTTGGTAATCCATTTGCTTTCCACTCTGTTATGCCCCCCACCATATTATACAATTTTCCTTCAAATCCTGAATTTACTATTATTTTTCCAGCTATCCAGCTTCGATGTGCAGTTCTGCAGTATAAAATAACTTCCTTATTTTTGAAAATTGCAACAAAAATTTTTGCAAAAAGTGGAATTTCTATAAGCTGGAGAGGATATAAAATGGGCTTATCATACCAGTGAGGAGTTGCTATTCTTTCATTGAAGTATTCTTCAAAAGTTCTCACGTCTACAACAAATTGAATTCCATCACTCTCATTATTAAGCATTTCCCATACTTCAGCTACAGTTACATTTATTATTTCTTCCTGTAACGGAGGTTTTTCAATATTTGCTATGCTTCTCTCATATAATGGCAGGGAGAATACAAGAAGAAATGCCATTAATATAGCTTTATGTTTCATAAACCAAAATTAACAATTGTTTAAAAATTTATCTACTTGTTAATTTTACATTCAAATAACTTATAAATTCCTTTCATATATAAAATCATGAAAATTTCGCAGGTGGTTATTTCACTCATGGTTGCTACTCTATTTATATTTCCCACATATAGTGTAAAAAATGAGCTTAAAAATGATTTCATAGGGAATTTTGAAGGAGAGGAATATATAAAAGCGGGGAAAGATTTCTACATTCATTTCAGCCCTGAAGAAGGTATAGATTTTGAAAAATCGTCCTTCAATTTATCTCATAAAGAAAAAATTGCTCTAGAAAAATCTCCTGAATGGATTCGTTTATTGCTTGCAAGACAATTTGAAAATTTGGGAGATGAATATGCTGACTTGATTATTAATGCAGATAAGAAATATGCAGATGAAATTGCTTTTGTTATTGCAACAAGCCCATCAAATGATGTTGCTGAACCAAGTTTAATCTACAAAAATGCATATTTCATATACAAAAATGATGAATATCTTGACTATGCTAAAATAATTGATTTTGAAAACGGCTCATCCACCCTCATATATAAAACCATGGAAGATGGAAAAGAAAAAGAAATAGTTTGTCCAATGGACATATATTACTGGTATGTTGTTCACCCTCGCATAACATTTGAAAATGCATCCTATATATATGGTAAATTCTGGAGAGAATATCTTTTTTATCACAATGACATTGGCTATCCTCTCCTCCTTGAAAAACTGAAAGGAATAAAATATTTGTGGGATAATCAATCATATCATCCTCCAGCAAAAAGGACATGGAAATGGAGCATGAAAAACCATCCAACAGCAATAGAGGCATTGAATTACTGGGTTGGGAAAAGCGTTAATCAGCTTGCAATAGGCGACAGACCTGGACAGCCAAATGAAATATACCATGAACATAATGGTTATTGCGGAGAAGTTCAGCAGATAAGCGTCGCTGGTCAAAGAACTGCCTTAATTCCCAGCATAGGTATAAATAATCTGGGTGAAGACCATGTATGGCGTGAATTCTGGGAGAGAGGATGGCATGAATGCGACAACTGGTGGGCTGACGGAGGAGGAAGCGTTGACAATTACAATGAATACAGGTATACATGGGGGAAAATAATGTCATCTGTTTTTTCATGGAATGGAGACAGCAGTATAAATGATGTGACAGCCAAATATATAAGGAGAGAAGATAGAGGAAGGATTGAGGTTAGCGTCAGAGATTCTTTTGGAAAACCTGTTGATGGTGTTAGAGTAATGGTATTTGGAACATGGAAAGCAAATGAATTCAAAAATAAACTTTGGAATAAATATGTGGAAAATTTGTGGCAAAAACTTCCAGAATGGTTGAGGGAAAGATGGCAGGAGAAGTATGAGGAAGTAAAGAAATTCTACAGGGAAAAAGTTCCTGGCTTAATACCATGGATTCTGCCAAGCATATGGAATTATACAGATGTGGATGGAAAATGCAGTTTTAATCTGGGACTTGGACACAGCTATCTTCTTGCCCTTCAAAAAGATGATTTACTTTATGCTGGACCATATTCAGTTGGAAAAAGCAATGCTCTGCGTTATTTACTGTTTTTAAAACAGAACGAAACTGAAGAAGTTAATATAAGATTTATCATTCCAGATTTTAAGAAAAATTTGAAGGCGAGAGAAATTTCTTCACCTTCTGAAGGAAAATATAATTTTAAATTGAATTTTAAATGCACTGGATATCAGGAGCAAAGAAATCCGTGGGACTGGAAGAATGCACTTGAAAAGGTTAATTCAAAAATAAATTTCTTTATTGTTGATAAGGAGAATTTTAATAGATACAGGGAAGGAAAATCTTTTGAGTGTTATGAATATACATATGATAAAAATGGAAATGTAGAGTTTAATGCGGATGATGAAATATATTTTGTTTTCAACAATTCAGCCAAGAGAACAGATTCTCTGCTAAAATTTTCTCTGATTGTGAAAGGAAAGGGAAAATTCATACATATTACACACCCATACAACAATTTTGGAAAAATAATTTTAAATGCTGGAGAAGCTATTTTAAAGGGATACTCAACTGGAGAAGGAGAGATAGAAATAGATGGAAATAAATGGAATGTTTATGGGAATTTTGAAATAAGGTGGAATACAGGCACTGGAAATTATATTTTAAATGCAAAATGCGGTGATTTTTCGAAAAAATATGAGATTGAGGTGGTCGACTATTCAATTCCATCATTGAATATAATTGAGCCAGAAGAGAATGAAATATTTCATAAATATGTTGTTCTAAAAGGAAATGCCTGTGATAATGTTGGAGTGAAAGATATAAGAATTTACATAGATAGGGAATATCAAATGAGATTTAATGAAAGTTTTTACCTGAAGGTTTTCCTTCCTTCTGGAGATTACTGTGCTAAATTTGTTGTTGAAGATGTTTCTGGATTAAAAAAAATTGAAAGGGTGAATTTCACAATTTCTGGAAATAAAAGCAAGCCATTGATTAAAGAAATAAAACATCAACCATATAACATAACAGAGGAGAGCAACATTATAATATATGCTGATATTGAGCCAAATTTTTACAAAATAAAGGATGTTTTCATAATTTTTGATGGAGAGGAAATGGAAATGTATAGATATGCTGACTTTCCACCTCAACCAAGACATGAGGAGGATGAATTAAGGAATGTGAGTAATGAACCTGTATATGGGATAGAGATTGGACAGCTTTCTGCGGGAGTTTATAGATACAGCATAAAAGCAGTTGATACTGCTGGAAATGAAGCTGTGAGCAATGAATATGAGATTTATGTTGAATAATATGATAAAATATAAAAGCATGCCTTTTATTTTCTTTACTGTGTCACATTCAGAAATTTATGGAGTGAGGAGTGAGGATATATTGGCTGAGTTTGAAGGTGAGATGTTATGAAGGGCGTTCTCCTTATTGTTGAAGATGAAAGGGATATGCAGGATTTGATGAAGAGATATATAAAGAAATCTGGACTGGACATAGAAGTTTATTCTGCTTATAATGGCAGGGAGGGAGCCAACAAGTATAAAGAACTCATGGAAAAGGGCAAGAAACCAGATTTGGTTATAATGGATTTGAAACTTCCTGTCATGGATGGAGTTGAGGCGACAAAAAAAATAAAAAAAATTGATAGGGAGGCAGTCATCTATGGATTTACAGCCTTTTTCAAAACAGAATGGGCTGAAAAACTGATTGAGGCAGGTGCAGAAAAAATTATCCCTCGCTACATGGGATTTGAGGGGTTGATAGAAGAACTAACAGATTATTTTAAAAAATGAAAATTGTTATAATAGGATGTGGGGCGGGAGGCGGAACATCCGCACAGTTTGCGAGGAAGATTAACAGGAAAGCTGAAATAATTGTATATGATAAAGAAGGATATGGTCAGTATTCAAAATGCGCTCTTCCTTTCATTATATCTGGGAAAAATTGGGAGGATATAGTTGAATTTCCTCCAAACTGGTTTGAAAAAAATGGAATAGAGTATAGAAATGAGGAGATTTATAAAATAAATTTTGATGGTAGAACTGTTGAAGGAGAAAAAGAAGAAGAATTTGATGTGTTGATAGTGGCAAGTGGTGCAGAGCCATGTTCTCCTTTTAGGGCAGAGAATGTATATTTCTTTCGCACACTCAAAGATGCAATTGAAGTAAAAAATATTGCGTTAAAAAGCGAAAAAGCAATTGTTGTTGGTGCTGGTTTGATTGGTTTGGAAGTTGCTGAAGCTTTGTTTAATGCAGGCATAAATGTAACTATTCTGGAATACATGCCATATATACTTCCTTCAATGCTTGACAAAGACATGGCAGATTATTTGATGAAAAAACTGCCTGTTGAAATCAAACTCAACTGCAGGGTTGAAAAGGCAGAAGATAAAAAAGTTTTTGCAGATGAGGAACATAAAGCAGATTTTGTAATAGTTGCAACTGGAAACAAACCAAACTCTTTTAATGGAGAGGCAATAAAAGTTGATGAAAAATGCAGGGCATTTGAAAATGTATATGCATGTGGCGATTGCACACAGATAAAGGATTTTTTTGGTAGATATGTTAACGTTGGTCTTGGGAGCATATCTGCGCGTCAGGGAAGAGTTGCTGGAATAAACGCAGGTGGAGGAAACGAAATTATGATTCCTCCTGTTTTCTCAAAAACCACAAAAATTTTTGGCATTGAAATTGCATCAACTGGCCTTCTTTCACATGAAATCAATGGTATATATGCGAGATATGCTGGAAAAGATTTGCCACATTATATGAATGGAGAGGAGATTGTTGTAAAGATTGTGGCAGATAAAAATGGAAAAATAGTTGGAAGTCAAGCCATAGGAAGAGGAGCATCTAAAATAATAGATAGAATTGCCCTTGCAATATACAATGAGATGAATGCTGGACAGATTTCGAGAATTGAAAATGCTTATGCACCTGCTGTTGCGCCAACTTTTGATGCTGTTGAGATTGCATGTCGTATGATAGAAAGAAAATTAAAGAGGTGATGATTTATTATTATGAAAGAAATATTTCCTGGAGTTTACAGGCGAGACAAAAAAATTTTCACTAAAAATTTGGTCCCAGGGAAGAAGGTTTACAATGAAAAATTGGTGAGAGAAGGAGGAAAAGAATATCGCTCCTGGAATCCATACAGAAGCAAGATAGCGGGGGCAATATTAAAAGGTTTGAAGAATTTTTTAATTAAACCAGAAAGCAGAATTCTTTATCTGGGTGTTGCAAACGGAACAACAGCAAGTCATTTTTCAGATATAGCAAAAAAGGGCATAATTTTTGGGGTTGAAACATCTTTCAAGCCAATGAAAAAATTCGTTAAATTGTGTGAGGAAAGAAAAAATATGATTCCAATTCTTTCAGATGCAAACCATCCAGAAAAATATGATGCAATTGTTGAGGAAATTGATTTAATTTATCAGGATATATCCCAGAGAAATCAGGTTGAAATTTTTATAAAGAATATGGATAAATTTGATGTTCAACATGGCATTTTGATGGTGAAGGCAAGAAGTATTGACGTCTCCTCTCCTCCAAAAAAAATTTTTGAAAAAGTTAAAAAAGAAATAGAGAGATATTATGAAATAAATGAAACAATAAAACTCTCTCCTTATGCAAAAGACCATATTGCAATTTTTGTTGAAAAAAGTTAACCTTCGCTATGCCATATGCTTTCCTCATCAACAGCAACCAGAAAGCCATCTCCTCTTGTTACAACAAAATCATTTGGCACACCTGGAGCATACAGTTCAAAATCCTGTACGCTTGCATTCCATCCCAACACAATGTTGCATCCAGTTATATTTTCTACCTGACTTTGCCATTTCAAGCTAGTTATACTGCCATTGTATAATTTGCCAATTGTAATTTTTGTTACATTTTACCATCTCAAATTAAGACTTTTGTCCTCATAACGCCGTATAAAATCACCAAAAATTGCTATAATTTTGGGCGTAACATTGCTCAAGATGTGGAAATGAAAGCCATTTGGTGGATAAACAATGGTTAGTGACAAATTTATCATTGATTTTTTGAGGACTTTTACATTTTTTACAGGGGAATTTTCGCTCAAAATTTCTGTCAAATTTATCAAAAAATTTGCGAGGAAACATATGAAAAATATGCCTATGATACACCATTTATTCCAATGCCTTACAGGATGTAATTCTATTCCTTCCTTCAAATTT
>DRIF01000084.1 GCA_011052825.1 Thermoplasmatales archaeon | reverse complement strand
GATGAACCACTGCTTCTTCCGGTGAAAGAAGCTGGATAAATAAATCAAAAAAAAAAACACCAATCCATGTGCTTTGATTAATGGAAACTATATTTTTCTATTAACCAGAGTTACCCAGAATAAATTTTTTTTGAGTGAATAGTGATAAAATTGAACTCTGTTGGAATTAAAAACATCTCATTTTATCACTATTCTTTATTTTTGAATCATTTAACGGACAACGCTCAATCATATGTTAAATTTTATTTGCCCTTTTATATTTCTTTTTATGAATCTTTATGAGAAAACTTATTCCCTCCTGCGTCAAATACCAAGAGGAAAAGTTTCAACATATGGGGCTATTGCATGTGCCTTGGGAGATATATTGGCTTCCAGAGCAGTTGGGAGAATTCTCCATGTAAATCCATATGAAGATGCTCCATGCTACAGAGTTATTTACAGTGATGGAAGAATAGGAGGATATGCAGGAGGCATAGAAAAGAAAATTGATTTGCTTAAAAAGGATGGAATAGAAATAAAAAATGGAAAAATTGATTTGAACAAGTATTTATTTGATGATTTTGAAACAGATTATCCCCTAAAAAAATTGAGGGAGGAACAAGAAAAAATGGCAACAGAGGTTAAAATTGAAGACGATTTTAAATACTCAACTGTCGCAGGCATGGATGTTGCTTATGGGAAGAAAGCTTATGGAGCATATGTAGAATTTGACTTTAAAGGGAATGTGATAAAAAAGAAGGTTGTGACCAAAAAAATTGATTTTCCATACATTCCAACATATCTGGCTTATAGAGAAATTCCTGTGTTAAATGAACTGATTAAAGATGAATCTCCAGGAATAGTAATGCTCGATGGAAATGGAATACTTCATCCTCGTTTATTTGGATTAGCCTGTCATTTTGGTGTTCAGAATAAAATTGCTACAATAGGAATAGCAAAAAAACTTTTATGTGGAGAAAAAAAAGATGATATGATATTTTTAAAGGGGAAAATTGTTGGAAAAAAATTGGGAAAAATTTATGTCTCTCCAGGTAATAAAATAAGCGTTGAATCTTCATATGAAATAGCAAAAAAATTTTTGAAGTTCAGTATACCAGAACCAGTGAGATATGCCCATATTTTGGCAAATGAGGTGAGAAAAAGGAAAGAGCATTAAAAATGAACAGTATATCTTCGCAAGTAAAAGTATAGAGAAATAAATAGCCCTATGCGGTTATCTAAAGGTTATGAAGGAGAAAAAAACAGCATAAGGCGAATAATAAATTTTTCATAAGTTAAACAGATTTTCATTTTGTTTTATAAACGGCAAAATAAATTTTCATAAAAATTCATTATACAATGACGAAGAAATTCTCGATCCCCTCTATCTTTCAATCAAAAATAGATATCCAGAAGATATTTACAAAAGATTGTGGGAGATGACAAGGAAAAATTTTGAGTGAATTTAAAAATATCAGAGTGAGATGGTGAGAAAAACCGGGAAAGAATAAAGGGAAATAATTTGTTTTTAGGAAATAATAGTATATAATCCATAATTTAACATGTGGAGATACTAAATTAACAATTAAGTATATAAGGCATTTTTTATATAATAATTGATAAAGATGAGGAAGGTAAGTGTTAAAACATTTACTTACCTATTTGGAATTTTTTTGCTATTTTATTTTTCATTTAGTTTTGCAGATGAAATTACAAACCATCCTCCAAACAAGCCATCATTGGTTTCTCCTGTCAACAATGCTACAGGTGTTAATGTTATAGTAAATTTAAGTTGTTATGTAACTGATATTGATAATGACACAATGAGTGTGAAATTTTATTTTATAAACATATCTTTTGAGGGAGAATATACAGTTAATATAACAAATATATCTTTTCACTGGGTAAATGAAAGTATAATTGATGTTTACAATTTAACAGATTATACATTGGAAAGCAAATTAATTGGAATAGTTTATGATGTAATGAATGATAGCATTGTGACAATTGGCCCAGTCCATCTAGAATACAACAAAACTTACTACTGGTATGCAATTGTAAATGACACGGAGTACGAGAATGCATCAGAAATATGGAGATTTACCACTGAAGCAAATCATCCTCCAGATAAGCCATTTTTAGAAGGAATAGAATATGGATATGCTGGCATAATTTACAACTTTTCCATTTCTTCAACAGATCAGGATGGGGATAAAATAAGATATGGATTTGATTGGAATGGAGATGGAAGTATAGATGAATGGACAGATTATTATGCTTCTGAAGTTACAATCAACATTTCCCATTCATGGAATGAAACTGGAATATATTATTTGAGTGTCATAGCTCAGGATGAAAATGGAATGAAAAGTTTACCATATGAAATGGTCATTCAGATAAATAAAAGCGAAAATGCTCTCCCATTTTGCTCTCTCGAAATCAACAACAGCCATGGTTATATTCCTTTCAATATTACATTCTTCATTTCCGCCAGCGATGAAGACGGCTATATTTCATCATGGAGTTTGGATGTAGATAATGACGGCATAACAGAATATGATGGTAATGGAAGCCCGCCAGCACAAATATGGTATGTATATAATGATACAGGAAATTTCACAGCAAAATTAACTGTTATAGATAATGGCGGAGCTATGGGATTTGCAGAAGTATCCATATATGTATATTTACTACCTCCGCCAGAAATTTTAGATGTATTGCCAAAAGAATTATCTCCTGGAGATGTATTGAATATAACCATAATTGGAAGAAATTTTGTAAATGACACCACAATTTTAACAGAGTCGCCATTTGTTAATATAATTCATGTTTGGTTTATAGATAATGAAACTATTGTAGCAAGGGTAAGTGTAAATGAAAATGCAACTGGAAAAATAAATGTTACAGCAGTCAATCCAGATGGGCAGAAATATACAACAGAAATGTTAATAAAAGAAAATGTGGAAGGAATAAAAGTGTTATATTATCTTATTATAATAACTCTTGGAATAATTGCAGTTATTGCCTTCATACTCATAAAAAGACGGAGACAATTATTAGCTTATTATAAACCTAAGAAAGAAATTTTTTATCAACAAATTCCTAGAGGAACAGAAAAAAAATGCAAGGAATGGAAATATGTATGCCTGAGGTTTTTCGCTATAGACGAATGTGACAAGAAAAATGGAAGTAGTGAGCTTTTGAAAGGAGTTAAATATAACAATAAAGGTTTTGGTGAACTATCAAAAGAAGCAAAGGAAAAAATCCTGAAACTTTTGAGAAATGTCAGCAAAATATGGGAAGAACACTGCTGTATAAAGTTGATACCCTGCAGAGATAAAGATGGAAAACCAATTTTGAAGGCAATCAACCCAAACAAAATTAGAGTCGAACTCGAGTATGAAAGTGGGATAAAGAAAGATATTAGATTTTATCCTTTAAAATATATCCAATATGTAGAATTATGCAAATTACTGGATGGTAGAAAACTTACAGGGGAAAATGGGATGAAAAAATCAAAAGTAGAAATTAAACTCGAATTTAAGAGCACTGAGAGAATGAAGATAGTTGAAGCAGGAAGTGAAATTTCAATTGAGGATTATAAAAAATGGGCTAAAGACACTAAACACAAGATTGAGATAAATAAAGATAAAAAGGAGGTGGAGACATATATTGATTTATTTTATCTGTTCAATTCAGTAGCCGACAAAGAATATAAGGAAAGATGCATAAATGTGTTTATATTTGAAAACTATGAAGATAAATCAAAAGCAGAGGATATTGCTGGATATGCAAGAGTTGGGAAAAGAGGAATATTTCTGGATGAATCTGTTATTTTAAAAAATCAAGAAAAAGTATTGGCTCATGAAATTGGTCATAATTTGGGTTTAGAACATCACAGTGACAAAAATAATTTGATGCATAAAAAGGTATATAATACAAAGCTGGAAAGAGACCAATGTAAAAAAGCTGTACAAAATATTGAAAAAGTCATGAAAAAACCGTGCTCATCTGAAGAGATAAATCGTTACGAGAAAGAAGAAAAGAAGAAATCAAAAGAAAAACAAAAAAAGAAAGAGAAGAAAAATAAAAAAGAGGCGGTAGAGAATAAAGTAAAAGATGAATTAAAGAAACTCCTCAAAAAAACAGAAAAAAAAGTTCATGAAACCAAAAAGAAACTTCAAGGAGAGATTGAAATGCTTAAAAAGAAAATAGAGAAAAAAGAAAAATTCATTAGAAATAACTATGTGAAAGCAATGAGAAAACGCTTGATTGAAATGGGAGTAGAAGAAGAGGATGTACAGGATGAGAATCCTGCTAAATGGAAATGGCCAAAGGAATGGGACGATGAATACCTGTCTGGAATTAGAAGCGGTTATGAAAAACAGATGAAAGAGCTTGAGAAATTGAGAGAGACTCAGAAATCTTCAGAATAATCCATAAATATTTCTTTTCATTTACTACCAAATGAAAATTGTATGCAGATGTGAGGATATAACTGAAGAAGATATTATCAAGGCAATAGAAGAATATGGTTGCGAAACTCTTGCAGAATTGAAACAATTGCTACGCCTTGGAATGGGTCATTGCCAGGGGCGAACATGCCTAATTTTAACTGCAAAAATTCTTGCAAGAAAAACTGGAAAAAGCTTAAATGAAATTCTGCCTTCTTTTCGCCCTCCTGCTGTTGCAGTTGAAATTGGATTGATTGGAGGAGAAAATGGAAAGTAAGGCTGATGTTGTTATTGTTGGAGCAGGAATTAATGGATGTGCCTTGGCTTATGAGGTAGCTAAGCGTGGCAAGGACGTTGTCATTCTGGAAAAAAATTACATTGCTTATGGTGCAACTGGAAGATGTGGAGCTGGCATAAGACAGCAGTGGAGTACAAAAGAAAATGCTATGCTGGCTAAAAAAAGTGTTGAAATTTTTGAAAGGCTTAGTGATGAACTTGGGCACGACATAGGATTGAGACAGGGAGGCTATTTAATAGCAATTCATGATGAAGATGAGATGAAGCAGGCGAAAAAGAATGTTGAGATGCAGAAAAGTATAGGATTGCCTGTTCGCATCATATATGAAGATGAGATAAAGGAAATAGCTCCTATTTTAAATCCTGAGGGAATGAATGCCATAGCAGCCACCTTTTGCCCTACAGATGGTCATGCAAATCCCTTTAAAACAACTTATGCATACGCAAAATCAGCTGAAAGGATGGGAGCAAAAATTTACAGATTTACAGAAGTTAAAAATATAAAAACTTCTGATAAAAAAATTGAGAAAGTAGTTACAAATAAAGGGGAAATAAAAACAGAATATGTTGTAAATTGTGCAGGAGCTTGGAGCAAAGAAATAGCAAAAATGGTGGGCATTGAAATGCCAAACAAACCAGTGAGAAAAGAAGCTTTGGTTACAGAACCATTAAAAAGAATTTTTGATTGTATGGTAATATCTTTCAAACACGGCATATATTTCAGCCAGCAGGAAGAAGGGCAGATACTTGGAGGGATTCCCTCTCCAGAAGAAAAATCTGGATATTATACAGAGCCAACCTTTTCTTTTCTGAAACATATGTCATATAT
The DNA here is from genome assembly GCA_011052825.1 of Thermoplasmatales archaeon. Taxonomy (GTDB): domain Archaea; phylum Thermoplasmatota; class E2; order UBA202; family JdFR-43; genus DRIF01. Next base: position 24,688 of record DRIF01000084.1, on the reverse strand, counting down.
GCTGGGAAAGTATGCTCCTCCACTAAAGTATGTAAATATATTGCGTCAGTGGACTGGATTTTATGATGTAACTCCAGATGCCCTTCCAATACTCGGGAAAACAGAAATAGAAGGTTTCATACAGTGTAATGGGTTTAGTGGGCATGGCTTTATGATTGCTCCAATGACTGCACGCCTTTTAGCACAGTTAATATGCAATGAGAAGATGGATATGTCTATAGATAGATTAAGCCAAAACCGTTTTAAAGAAAAGATAATAAAAGAAAAATCTGTTGTGGGATAATAAAAAAATTGTTTACTTTTGAAGCAAATTTTGATCTCCTACTGAAATATTCTTGGATGTTTAAAGAAGAGCAAATAAATGCTTCTTTACTATTCAACTCAAGGATGCAATATTGCGTTAGAACAAAAGCATAGGGTATGGGAAAAATAAAATTTAATAACAAGAGTTATAAACCAGATTTAATAATGTAAAAAAACGTGATAAAATGAAAAATAGAAAAAAAGAACATCTCAAAATTGTTATAGGCGAAGATGTGAGACATTCATACAATTATTGGGATGATTTCATGCTTGTTCACGATGCTCTTCCAGAAATAAACATGAATGAAATTGATATAAGCACACAAATATTTGGAAAAAAACTGAATGCTCCTCTAATAATAGCAGGAATGACAGGAGGAATTAAAGAAGCAAAGATTATAAATGAAGAACTTGCAAAAATCGCAGAAAAATATTCCATAGGCATGGGAGTTGGTTCTCAAAGAGCGGGAATAGAAAATAAGGATGTTGTTGATAGCTACAGCATCATAAAAAAATATAACATTCCGTTAAAAATTGCTAACGTAGGCGCTCCACAACTTTTAGAATGGAATGACCCTGTTGAAAAATGCAACGAAGCTATAGAAATGATAGATGCAGATGCTCTTGCAATTCATCTGAATTTTTTGCAGGAGGTTATACAGCCAGAGGGAGAAAGAAATGCAAGAGGATGCATAGATGAAATAAAGGAAGTTTCAGAAAGCATAACCAAGCCTGTTATAATCAAAGAAACAGGAGCTGGAATATCCAGAAAGGTTTTCGAAAAGATTGCAGACAGCAGTATAGTTGGAATAGATGTTGGAGGTGCAGGAGGAACCTCATTTTCAGCAGTTGAGGCATACAGGGCAAAAAAAATCAAAAATAAAATACAGGAGGAACTTGGAAAAATATTCTGGGACTGGGGAATACCAACCCCATACTCTCTAATAGAAATAGCAGATTTGTGCAGGGATGCTGGCATAACCTTAATAGCAACAGGAGGAATAAGACATGGCTTGGATGTTGCAAAAGCTATAGCCTTGGGGGCTGATTCTGCTGGTGTTGCAAATGCCTTTTTAACCTGCGATTCCCTTAATGATACAATGGAGATTTTTCTGAAATCTCTGAAGGCGGGAATGTTTCTAACTGGTTGTAAAAATTTGGATGAACTCAGAGAGGTGGAAATATGGAGCTTGTAAAAATTAGAGAAGTAGTTGAGAAGGCAATTGAAAATTATTTATATGAAAAGGAACCACCAATGCTTTATGATGCAGTAAAATATCTTCCATATGCTGGAGGAAAAAGATTGCGTCCAATAATAGCATGTCTTTCTTGTGAGGCAGTTGGAGGAGAATTTATTAAAGCAATACCCTTTGGAGTTTCTTTAGAGATAATTCATACCTTTACTCTTATACATGATGATATAATGGACAAAGATGAGGAAAGGAGGGGAATGCCTTCAGTTCATAAAAAATTCGGGGAGAACATAGCAATTCTTGCAGGTGATACTCTTTTTGCAAAGGCATTTGAAATAGCAAGTTATACAAAAGATGTGAATATTGCAAAAAAAATTCTGCGATACCTTGCAATTATGTCAAAGGAAATATGCGAAGGACAGGAAATGGACATGAGATTTGAGAAAATGGAATATGTTGAAGAGATAGATTTTCTTAAAATGATTGAAAAAAAGACAGCAAAAATGTTTGAATATGGAGCAATGGGCGGAGCAATTATTGGAGGGGGAAATGAAGAAGAGCAAAATTCTTTGAGAGAATATGGAAAAAATCTTGGAATGGCTTTTCAGATATGGGATGATTGTTTAGATGTTATTGGAAAAAATATAGGTAAGCCAGTTGGAAGCGATATAAGAAAAGGAAAAAAAACACTCATATATTTATATGCTTATAAAAACTCTGAGGATAAAGAATGGCTCAAAAATTATGGAAATGAAAAAGCTGAAGAAGATGAAATACAAAATATAATAAAATTTTTTGAGGAAATTGGAGCAATAGAATATGCAAAAAATAAGGCATTGGAATATTCAGAAAAAGCAATGAATTTTTTAAATGAAATTGAAGATAGCAATGCAAAAGAAGAGCTTTTGAAGATGGCAGAATTTGCAGTTAAAAGAGAGAAATGAAGGAAAAGTATAAATTGATTGCAAAGCAAATAAAATTTATTGTAACTGTTGTAATAATCTCTGGCGTTTTGATTCATCTTTTTATGGTTTACAATACTGCAAAATCTCTGGAAATAGAGGATAAAAAGATTGTTGGTATCTATCTCAAATATCCATCAATAGATGAATATGAAGTTAAATTCATGCTCGCCCTTAATAACCCAAAAACAACAGAAATAGAAATTGATTACATAAGCTACAGTATATATGTGGAAAATGAATTTGTTGGCTCTGGAAAAAAACCACATTTCATAATTCAACATGGAATACATAATTATTCCTTCCTTCTTTCCTTCAGTATTTTAAATCTTTCTTCTGCCACAAAATCATTGCTCATTGATGGAGATGAAATTAACATTCGCATAAAAGGAGATGTTCTTATTCCAGCAAAATTTCTTGGATTATTTACTTGGAGATATATAAAGTTGCCATATGAAATGGAAGAAAAGGTGAAATTAAATGGATAGGAAATGGATTCCATTTTTCATTCTTATAGCATCTCTTCTACTCTCATATTGTACAATTTCATATGGCAATCAATCATAGGTTGAAATCAACAGATCAAAAAATGGCATATATATTTTTGACAGCAAAATCATACCACTAAAAGGCAAATTGTTTTTGGTGCAGTAAGAGAGGAAGCAGAAGCCAGCGACGAATAGATGGCATAGAATTTATTGTGCCTCCAAAAGTTGGCTTAGAGGAGTTGTTATATACAATGCAACTGAACCACCATTTAGGTTTTACTGGGATTTTGTTTATTCAGAATTAAAGGATACAGGAATGGTTGCCTTAAAGGCAAGAGGATATAAAAATAGTGAATGCTTGGATAAGGATAACATATTTGTTTGGCGTTTTATATTGAAATAGAAAAAAAGAATTTACTTAATGAAAAGTTTAAATGGCAATTTTCAATAAAAGAGAGATGAATTTAGAGGAATTAGCAAGAAAATATGCACTTTTAAATGCATTTAAGTATGAGGGAAAAGCGAATTTAAAGGCAGTTATAGGAAAAGTAATGACTGATTTTAAAGGAGATGCAAAAGAAATTATACCCATTGTCAAAAAAATTGTTGAAGAGGTGAACTCTCTTTCCTTGGAAGAGCAGAAAAGAGAAATTGACAAGCTGGGAATAAAATTTGAAGAGAAAAAGAAGGAAAAGAAAAAATTACCCCCTCTTCCAAATGCAAGGAAGGGAGAGGTAATAACAAGATTTCCTCCAGAACCAAATGGATATTTGCATATAGGGCATGCAAAGGCAGCTTTTATAGATTATGAGTACGCCCGTATTTATGATGGCATATTCATTCTGCGTTTTGATGATACAAATCCAGCTAATGAGAAAAAGGAATTTTATGAAGCGCAAAAAGAAGATTTGAAATGGCTTGGAATAGAATGGGACAGAGAATACAGAACATCAGATAATGTTCCAAAGCATTACGAATTTGCAAAAAAAATGCTCGAAGAAGGAAATGCTTATATATGCACATGCAGTGAAGAGAAAATAAGAGAGAACAGGAGAAAAGGGATAGAATGTGAGTGCAGAAAAAGTGGGGAAATTTCATGGAGTGATTTTTTTTCAATGAGAGAAGGAGAAGGAGTTTTGCGTTTAAAAGGAGATATGAAGTCGAAGAATACTGCAATGAGAGATCCTGTTCTCTTTCGCATTACAGAACATCCTCATCCAATACACGGAAATCGCTTCAGAGTATGGCCGACATACGATTTTTATGGAGCTGTTGAAGATTCTCTGTCGGGGGTAACACATCCTTTCAGAAGCAAAGAATATGAACTCAGAGACGAGGTTTATTTTTATCTTCTTGATTGTCTGGGTTTAAGAAAACCACATCTAATGGAATTCTCTCGTTTAGAAATTAAAGGGATGCCAGTATCAAAGAGAAAAATAAAACCACTGATAGATAAAAAAATAGTTACAGGGTGGGATGACCCACGCCTCCCAACATTGAAAGGATTGAGGAAGCGGGGCATTCTGCCAGAAGCAATAAAAGAATTTGTTTTGTCTCAGGGAATTTCAAGGACAGAAAGTGTTGTTGTGTTTGAAAACTTGGAGGCAGTGAACAGAAAAATTCTTGATGGAATTTCCAAAAGATATTTTTTTGTTCCACATCCAGTTAAACTTAAAGTTAATAATGCTCCATCAAAGGAAGTTATTTTGAAGTATCACCCTTCTGTTGAAATGGGTAAAAGAAAATTAAAAACAGGAGAAATTTTTTATATACCGCTGGAAGATGCAAATAAGTTGAAGAAAAATGATATATTTCGTCTGAAAGATTTGTATAATGTAGAGGTGATAGAAAAAGGAATGAATGAAATTAAAGGGAAATTTTCAGGAGAAAAAATGATTGAGGGAATAGAAAAAATACAGTGGGTGAGTCATGAATATTTAAAAATGGATGTTATTGTTCCTCATTTATTGTATAAAAATGGAGAGTTTAATGAGAAAAGCATTGAAATAGTTAAAGGATATGCAGAAAAAAATGTTGAGGAAGTTGAAAACAATGAAATAGTTCAATTTGAAAGATTTGGGTTTGTAAAAATAGAGAAAGATGATGAAATTAAAGGAATATTAACTCACAAATAATCAGCATTTTTTGAGGTATATTTCAAAAGCAGTTCCTTTCTCGATTTTTTTAGCCACTATCTTTCCTCTATATCCCTCCAATATTTTTTTCACTAAGTATAGCCCAAGTCCACTTCCTTTGCTGTCTTTGCCTTTCACACCCCACTCAAATACTCTATCAAAAATTTCTTCTGGTATTCCATTTCCATCATCTTTTATTGTAATTTTAAATTCGTCATCGTATTCTTCAACGTCTATTGTTATATTCTCACAATTTGAATGAATTATTGAATTTTCTATCAAATTTGAAAAAACATTTTCAAGCAGTTCATCTGCAACAACACATCCCTCCTTTATTTCATACTTAATTTTTATTTTATTTTCTTTTGCAACTGGTTCATATCTTTCAATAACCTTTTTTAGAACAGAGGACAAATCCATTTTTTTTGCTTCTATTTGCTGTGCTTTGTTTATTACAGATAATTTTTTCAATAATTCCTGAGAGTTTTTTAAATGTTTATATGCTTTGTCAATTAGTATTTTTTTCTCCTCATCTAAATCCTCATCTTTAAGTAATTCCAGACAACCAAGAGATATTTGATTTCTGTTACCTATGTCATGTCTCAATAATGAGTTATACATTTCCACGCGTCTTCTCGCTTCCTTTATCTCTGTTACGTCTCTTATTATTCCCTGATAAAAAATTTTATCGCCTTTTTTAATCAATACAGATGATATAATGCAATCTATTATCTTTCCATCTTTTCTTTTCAATCTCACTTCATAATCTCTTACAAAACCATTTTTTTCGAGTTCTCTCTGAAACCTCTTTCTATCTTCTATATTTTCATATAAATCTCCAGCATTCATTCTTAAAAGCTCCTCTTTTGAATAACCAAAGAGCTTCTCTCCTGCTTCATTTATATCAATTATTTTGCCTTCTGGAGTTGATATATAAATAACATCTGTTGATTCTTCAAAAATACTCCTGTATTTTTCTTCAGATTCTCTCAACTCTTTATCATACAATCTGAGTTTTGCCACCATTCTGTTAAAATCTTTTGCCAGCTGTGAAACTTCATCCTTCCCTTTTGCCTTCACCCTCCTCTCCAAATTTCCTTCAGAAATATCTTTTGTTGCTTTCTGTAAATCATCTAAGGGGTTTGTTAAAGAAGAAGAAAAAATAATGGAAGTTACAACCACAATTATAAAAATAGAGAAGAAAATTAGGGCTATATTTTTAATTGCTTTTTCAATATCATCTGTTACTATATTCTCTGGGAGAATAAAAACCAAAGAGCCATTTATCTCGTTTATTGGAGAAAAAACAGCATAATGTTTCGCTCCATTTAGAGAAATTGTTTTTAAGCCAGGAATTCCCTTAGTAATTTCATCTGAGATTTCTCCTAAACCGCTAATGTTTTTTATATTTTCTTCTTCAAAACTTTCATTCCATTTCTTGCCATGTGCTGTATATTCAGGATGAACGAAAATGTCGCCTCCTCTATCAACAAGTAATGGATATCCAGAATCCTCAAATTTTATATCAAGGATATCATTTTTTATTGTTTCAAGAAGTAAGTCAAAACCAAGAACACCTATGAATTCATTATTTGAATAAACAGGAGTTGAAATGGTTGTTACAAGCATTCCTGTATTGACGTCTATATAAAGAGGAGTCCATACTGTTTCATTTTTTTCTTTGGCAAGAGTATACCATATTCTCTCTCTATGATCAAAATGCTTAATTTCTTTTCTAAGTTTTTCAATAACTCTGCTATCGCTTACAAAACAAACTCCATTCTCCATTCCCAGAAAGATTAAATTTATATTTTCCTCTTGATTTTTTATACTCCAGAATATTTTTATTATCCATTCAAAATTTTTCATTTCATCTACAAAATTTTCATATCCTGTGTCATTTGGAGCAATCCATATATAATCTTTGTTATAATAGCTACCCTTTCCCCAATTGTATGAAACATATAAGCTTGTTCCATCCAATACTTCTCTTGTAGCAGATAAAATATGGTTGTAATATTGTGCTTTTGCATTCACCAGATTTTGCAGACCCTCTTCTGTTTTAATTTTTGTTTCTTTATAACATTCCTCTGCAAGCATATATGAAACTAGTGCGAGAGGTATAAGTGATAGTGCGAGGAGTATTGCAAGGAATTTAAATCTTAGTTTCACTAAATCATAATAAATACATTTTATAAATTTTTTATTAAATTCTCAAGTGTATAGAGTGAAGAGCGCCGGCGACCGGATTTGAACCGGTGACCGCCCGGTTAACAGCCGGGTGCTCCACCAGCCTAAGCTACGCCGGCAACGAAATGAAATGCGGAAGAGATAAAAAAATCCTTCGATTAGAGTGCATTGATATTGAGTTTTTTTGCATATTCAATGATTTCCTGATATTCCTCAACGGTTATTCTCCTGTTTATTTCTTCATATTCATTTGCTTTATATGTTGGATAATATTGATCCATTATGTTTACAAGAGCATGAGGAACATTTTCTGAAATCCAATCCATTACTGGCTTTGAACAGCATTCAACATGATTTGGCAGAATAAGATGTCTTATTATAATTTCTCCTTGTCTGTATGCAATTTTATGGTTTCTCGTTACAATCTCCCAGTAATTTTTCACTCTTGAAAGTTTTTCTGCACATTCATTATTCCCATATTTAAAATCAGTTAAGTAAACATCTATGAAATATTTCAGTATATTCATTGTTTTTTCACTGCAATACATATTCGAATTCCATATCTGAGGTATATTTTTACTGCATTTATTCAAAACCCTCAGAATATAAAGGAGATTTGGCGTTGGCTCCCCTCCGACCCAGTTAACATTTTTTGCTTTGGCATATGCGTCGTCAATCATTTCTGCCATCTTCTCTGGCTCTATATAAAATCCTACATGTCTTTGAGAAATATCCCAGTTCTGACAGTAAACACATTTGAAGTTGCAACCTGAAAAGAAAATTGTATATGATGGAATGAGCATCCTCTCTTCTCCATAATGAAAAAAGTTTGATGCTATACTTGTTTCAATAACTCTACATTTCCCAGCTTTTTTGTATCTATTGATTTTGCATAAATGCTCGCATAACTGACAATTTTCATAAATCTTCTCAACTTCATCAATCAGAGAATTGAATAACTCCTTATTTTTTATATATCTGCTTTTCTCCTTTCCATCCAGTATTGAATAATATACCTCAAGCATGCAACTCAATTTTTTTTATTTTTCCATGCGGCTCTTCTTCAGCAAAAATCTCTCCCTGAAATTTATAAATTTTGACATTCTCATTCATCCATGCATCTGGGAGCAAACCTGCTTTAATGCATGTATTCCTCAAAAATTCTTCCTCATTCCATTTATATTCAACAGGCACCTGAGGAAGCAGAAGCCCTCTATAAAAACCTCTTTCAGCAATGAGGCCGTCTCTCCCTATCTCAATATTCTTTTTATACTCTGATGGACTACCTTTTATTATTTCTGGAGGAGTTAAAATAGTCACCTCAACCACTATTTCATCAAGTTCCTCTTCCCTTAAATCTGGAAATCTTGGATCGTGACAAGCTGATATGGCTGATTCCTTTATTGCTTTTTTTAAGGGATATAATGGCTCTGGTATGCCAATGCAACCTCTGAGATGCATCGAAGGATATTTATGTATAGTAACAAAAACCCCTCCTTTCTCATCAAAGTTCTCAATTTCTCCTATTTCATATCCTCTTACATGATTTTCTATAACATTTCTTGCATATTTCACCAGTTTTTCTCCCTCTGCTTGCGAAACCATTGTATCAAACATCCTGAATTTAAAAACTTTCTATTCCCATTTCCTCTTTATTCCTTCCCGCTTCCTTTAAAACCTTCTCAGAAACAAATATGTCACACCCCTCTCTCACTGCAAGAGCTATGCAATCGCTAGGGCGGGCATCTATGACAACCTCCTTTATCTCCCCTTCTCTATAGTACTCTATGTAAAGTTTCGCCATAAAAACTCCTTCTATAAGGTCATCAATTACCACCTTTTTTATTGCTCCTCCAAGTGAATTTATTACCTGTATAAACAAATCATGGGTTAGTGGACGGTGAAACCTGCTACCTTTAAGCCCATTCATTATGCTTTCTGCTTGATTGAAACTTACATATATTGGCAGAGCCAAATCTCCATTTATCAAAATAATCTCTGAATATCTATCAGTATGCACAACATGTGGATAAACCTTCATTTTAACAATATTCTCTTTCATTTCAAATCAGCCAACTTCTTTATTCTTTCAATAACATTTGGATGTGATGAGAATATTTCCATTATTTTGTCTGTTCTTGATACCTTTGCTCTTGAAGAAAAATATTTAACCTCATATTCATCTAGATGACCATCCATATTTAAATCTGCTTCTCTTAAATCAATTAAATCTCTTCTTGCTTTTGATGGATCAGTTGCAAAAAATGCCTTCATACCTTCTGCTGACTTAATTTTTTCTCTTGGAAGGAATGTTGTTGCAGTTGTTATCCTATATAATGCAGATGCAAGGGCATATGGTTTTTTAGTTATTTCTGAAGAGCCATAATCTGCATAATATTCTCTTATTCTGCTAACATATAAAACAATAAAATTTGTTAGGATGTATATGCCAAATGCAACAAATGCAATCAAAGTTGCTTCACTTCTCCTCCTGCCCCATAAAAAGCTCCAGAAAATTAAATAGCTTATTAGAGGAATTACAGAAAGCATTGTTATGACAATCATATCACGATGCTTTAAATGAGATACTTCATGTCCCAAAACAGCTTCCATTTCTTCGTCATTTAAAATTTTAAGTAAACCTTTAGTTACGCATATTCTTCCATCTCTAACACTTCTCCCGAAAGCGAATGCATTTGGTAACTCAATATTTGATATCCCAACTTTTGGCATCGGAATTTTTGCCTTCTGTGCAAGTTTTTCCACCATTCCATATATTTTTGGCATGTCCTCCCTGCCAATGTATTTAACTTTCATACTTGCTTCAACAATTTTAGGACTTACAGCATACTGAATTGCAACAATTATGAATGCAAGAACAGCCATAAAAACTGGCTGTGCATATCCAAATACATATGCAATCAATACAAGGAGTGCATATATAACTGCAAATAGCAAAGCAATTGCAAAGGCAAGTCGAGCATAGAGCCACATCACCCTCATTATCTTATAAAATACTTACTATATTAATATTTTATTAATCATTTTTCGAAGATTTCAAGTCCATCTAATTCTATTTTTTAACTATATCTCATTATGATCAGACACACTATTCCTGGATAATGCACCGATGTGCCGTGCATCTCCGTCATTGTAAAGAGATGCTAAAAGCTACTTTTAAAATTTCTTTATTCAAAAATTGAAAATAGCTACCTCCATTTCATCTGTATCAGCATTTCCTTCATTATCATAAGCAATAACTTTTATTTCATGCATTCCAAAAGCAAATTCATCCCAAAGCCATGAATATGGCATTATATAATCTGTATTTTTTAATTCATCGTCTATATAAAACTCTACTTTTTCTACTCCATTTTCATCATATGCATCTGCTTTTATTGTTATTTTTCCAATAATTACAGTATTCTTAAGCAACCGTATTATTTCCCTATCAGCAATGTATAGATGTTTTTCCACTGGTTTTTCAATTCTTATATATCTGGGATACCAACTTGGCATCTCTTCGGGCGAGAAACTTGAGATAATTCTTTCATTTGTACCCTCTATATTTATAATTCTAATCTTCCTTTCAAAAACTACTCCATTCCATTTCCATGTAAAATAAACAATTTTACCACCATCTGGTGAATATTGAGGAACTACATCCGATTCATCGTCATTGTCGGTAATTTGTCTAATGTTAGAACCATCTACTCTTGCAGTGAATATCTTATATATGGGAATTCCATGATTTCCATTTTCGTTGAGCTTAGCAGAAAACACAATCGCACTATCATCTGGAGAAAACATTGGATCATGATAAGCCAAATATTTATTGTTAGTTGATAGTATCAGATGTTGGTCGCTTCCATCCTCATTCATCATATAGATATCCCAATTACTAGTATATCCTTTAGAATGTATATATAGAATCTTACTTTTTCCATCAGAAAAAGAGAAACTTGGATCAGCATAAAATTCCCCTATACCTGCATTAGTTAATTTAGTCACATTTTCACCGTTTGGATCCATGATATAAATGTCGAAGCAACTAAAATTTCCATATGTATCAGACACATATACTATTTTAGTTCCATCATGGTTCCAGTGAGGACAAGCATCGAGTTTATCATTACTCGTTAACCTTGTAAGATTTGTACCATCTATATCCATTACTGCTATTTCCCATCCTGAATCTGTCTCTTTCGTATCTATTGATGGATTATAGTGGATAGCAAAAACAATTTTATTTCCATCAGGCGAAATATCTGGTTGATGTTCCCAATATAAATTTCTTGTAATCCTCGTTACATTAGAACCATCCACATCCATTGAATATAATTCCCAATATTTTTTTATAGAATTTGGATTCCCAAGTGGTGCATCTCTGAGGCTTTGGAATATGATTCTGCCATGCGGCATACTTCTGGATATAAAATTAAAATAGACTTGTTCTTCTTTTTTTCCACAATTTTGCAGTACGCCAGTTGACCCTAAAACATTGATTAAGAGAAGTGAAATACAAATTAGCGATGTGTTTTTCATCATTTTACTATTGCTTTTTATCGTTTTTACATAACTCCTTCTCATTTTTTATCTTGAAACCGATAGAAGTTGCTCCAACCATGGAAGTCGTTCCATGAATCTCTCTAATAATCGAAACGATTTTTTTCTTATAGTAATTGATAATGAATCTGACCATGGACTTTCTTCGCCGTGAATATCTTTGGCTTTTACCCTTATTTCGTATTTGCCTTTACTTCCCCAAATATGTTCTACACTAATTATTTCGTTGGAATTAAAGGGACCCATCCAACTGCTAATGTTATCTCCCCAATCCCATTTATAATAAACTCGGTCTCCATCAGGGTCGGTGGTGGAGGTTGTATAGACATATTTAACACCTATTTTACCAGATGTTGGACCATTTGGTTTGATGGGCTTATCTGGTGGATGATTGCCATCGATGGAGAATTCAATTATTTTGATATGGGTTTCACCAGTATCTTTTACATATATACCAACTGCAAGTTTTGTTCCATCTGGATTCCAAGCATTGTCAGCACAAATAGTATCTCCCTCATATTCTGGATAGCCTGGTTCATTGAAATATGTAATGCGTTTAGGCTCTGAACCATTTATATTCATAAGCCACACATCGGTCTTTAACCAATTCCCATACTTAGAATTATCCTTGACTCCATATGGACTGCTAGAAACATAAGCGAATACATCATTTCGTGGGGAGAGATGAGCATGCTCGTCCCATTCTGCAGGCTCACCATTCATACCAGAGCTGAAAGTCAATCGTCTCATGTCATCGGGATTAGACAGTTTCATCACTCCAATATCCATGGCATTTTCATTCATCCCTTCAACATCTGTGCAAGTGAAATATATCCATGAATCATCTGGTCCGAAGCCGTGAGTTTCATACCAATTATCCATAATTGCAGGCTCATAATAGGTAACATTTTCCAGATGAGGAATGGGAGAAGTTACAAAATCTGCAACTGCCATTCTCCAATTTCCATAGGAGCCTGTGATTCCTTCTAAATCTCCCCAAATTAGTTTCTTACCATCATGGCTAAAGTGAGGGTGAAGAGACCCTCCAGCTGGAAGACCACTCCTTACATCAGTAAGCTGATAAAATTCTTCGCTTTCCATATCCAGTACCCATAAATCGTTATAAAGGCCTCCACCCGGTCGGCATGGCCTGTGCCAAGAATCCATAAAGTGCGATGTTTTCTCAGCTTGGAAAACTAAATAGCGCCCACTTGGATGCCATGCAGACTGACCGTGATGCCTGTTTGGAAGGACAAAATTATCACAAGTGAGACATTCGTTATCCGTGCCATCAGGTCGAATTTTATAAATATCCGTAAAGCCATCTTCTCCTTGCACATCATATGTAATCCACTCTCCATCTGGTGACCAATCCATTTGTCCGCCATAATTGCCAACGCCTCCAGGTGGTGTTAGAGTTGTGATGGCAACTACTGTGTAGTTTGACGTGGTTGTCTTCATGAGAGGAAGCATTATACTTTCTGTATAATCAAATTTTTGGTTGCCCGCCATCGTCACTCCTGCTATAAAAACAAGGCATATTATTAAAATAATCTTTTTCTTCATAAATAAAAATACGATTAAATTTTATATTATTTTACCCAATTTATACCCAATTTTCCCCCAATTGAATTCAAAAATTGAATAAACCGCTTTTATTCTATTTTTAGCTTTATCTCCGATCTTACTATATGCAACAACTTCAATCTTATTATTTTCACCAATGCATTAGATAAAATTCCCTAAAGATTATAAATAGACAAATTATTGTATTTTGGAGGCAGGAGAATATGAAAAAATTATGGAAAAAAGGTCTGGTTGCAAGTCTATTTTTGATGTTTATCAGTTTTGCATTTGCTCCAGCAACAGAAATAATAAAATCATCAAGTGATGAAAATGGTGAGATTTATATGATATCGAATCCATATACACTTCCTCCACCACTTACAGTAGACATTCCTTTAGAAGAAGCTATTTTTAGAAGAATGTCAATAAGAGAATTTACTGAAGAGCCAATAACTGATGAAGAGCTATCTACAATTTTGTGGGCTGCCTGCGGGTATAGAGAGGATGGCAAACGAACTGTATCCGATATCAATAACACAGAGGCAGCAGTAATCTATGTATTGAAAGAAGATGGTGTGTATAAATATGATGCATTGAATCACTCGCTTGTCTTCTATAAGGAGGGAGATTATAGAGATATTGTTGGATGGCAATATAAGGCTCCCATTCAACTTGGACTCTGCTGGAATACAGACAAAGCTGATGCAAATTATGGGAGCGCCGAGCTTGGTCAGATAGGACAGAATATCTATCTCATGGCAAATGCACTAAATTTGGGAACAGTAATTACATCACAAACTCCTGACCCAGCTATTGAACCAGTTGGATTACCTCCCAATGAAGAAGGAATGGGTGTTATGCCTCTCGGGCATCCAGAACATCCATATAACTTCGTCTATAGACCCATGTGGATATCACCGCTACCCAGAATTAAGGTTTCAGATATATCTCTTACAACTGTATTGGAAAAAAGAAATGAAACAATTTTATGGGAGGAAAGTGAACTAACCAGACAGGAGATAAATCAATTACTATGGGCATCATATGGATATTCATATTATCTTGATAAAAGCCAGCAAGGAAAAAATCCAATAGCGAGACATCGAACAGTTCCGAGTGCTCACGGTTATTATCCATTACGTATCTATGCTGTCACCAAATCGGGCATTTACAGATACATCCACGGGCTTCTAAGTTATGACCTTTGGGGATTACCAGTAACGACTTTTTTGTTGAAGATTGTTAACGGAGATAAACGGGATGAAGTTGCTCAAGCTTCTCAATCATTTGTTGCATCTGCTCCTTTCATCATTATTTCGGTTTTAGATATCCAAAAGACGATACAATGGGATGATTTATCCAAAGAAGAACTACGATGGTTATGGTATTATGAAGCAGGAGCATCCGCCCATAATATTCTCTTAGAAGCAACAGCATGCGGGCTCATCGGCAACATTATTCCAATAAATGACAAAGGTTCTATTTGTTCTCTTATCGGATTAGATGAAAACAAGTTTGATCCATTATTTGTTATACCTGTTGGAAGAGAAGCGTGATTATTATCAAAAATTGAATATTATTACATCTATTTCATCGCTTGCTTCTTCATCGCTATAAGCTACAACTTTTATTTCATGCATCCCAAAAGCAGATTCATTCCAGAGCCATGAATATGGTTCTTGATCATCTACATGCTTTAATTCATTATCTATGTGGAACTCAACTTTGTTTATTTTTCCTATCGCTTCAGCTTCAACTGTTATTTTTCCAATGATTAATGGAGCGCTAAAGCTCATTACATACCTATCCATGATATATATTCCATTTATTGGTTTTGTTATTTCAACATAAATTGTTTCGTTACCTTCCATATACATATTTGCCAATTGCCTCACAACCTCCCATCTGTCTTTGCTATCATTATCATACCTATCCTTGCTAAGCCATTCCATATAGTCAGCTGGATTATCCCATGGATACCAAAAAATTCCATCAAGTTTATTTTTCTCAAAAACTTTTGTGCCAAATTCAAACATTTCTGTGGCAGAAGGCATTCTATAACCTGTGCCCTTTATTCCAAAAGCTTGGATTGCAAAGAAAAGTTTCATATTCAATCCTTTCCTTTTTATAAGCTCGTAATCAGCATCTATCCTTTTTAAAGCATCTTCTTTGCTTCCTTCAGCTCCTCCAAAACAGTGAAGCCATATTCCTGCTATATCTGCAAGTCCGTCTTCGATTCTTGTGTCAGGATTACCATCAAAACAGGAAAGACATCCAAAAGCAACAAATAGATTTACATGTGGAGCAACGCTTTTAAGCTCTGTATACAGCATTTTCATTTGTTCTGTTGTGAAGGGATTACCATCGTTCCAAAATGGCTCATGGCTCATTAAGACAGCAAGCAGTGCCTTCCTGCCAGATGAAATATATTCCTCTGCATATTGCAGCACTTCCATGCCCTCTGAAATATTCCATCCATGCCCATTCCATTTCCATGGAGTGTATTGATGTCCATGGCCGAGGGGCCATATTATAAGTTTTATTCCATTTTTTTCTGCTTTTTCTAAAGCCTCTTGCCATTGCTCAACATTGCATTCTAAAGCAATCCCTGCAAAATTTCCGCCTAAATAATTTTTCAGAAAAGAAAATTCATTTGGCTCAATGGTATCGACACCATAATACATGCATCGGGGAAATTCAAATGCTCCTATATCATATCCCTTTTTTCTAGGACGAAAAACTCCATCAAAATCAACTAATGGAGCATCGATAACTGAACCATTATCTATTGCTGGTGAGCCTGCTTGCAGATGAAAATCCCCTAATGAAACATTTATAAACAATGGGTCTCCTTCTATGTAATTCTCGCCATAATGTTCACTGTAGCCGTAAATTAGGTTATGGTCAAGGGTGAAATCTTTAACATTGGAAGTAATTTCAATTTGACTCCCAGTATTCTGACTGCATATATTATTTCTTATGATAATGTCCTCTGCATAGGGATTTTCATGATATACTCCGACGCCCCATTCTCCCCCATTATTGCAGAAATTGTTATTCACTATGGTTATATTCCTCATTGGGTGTTTATAGCCATAATCCCATCCACCAATTTCTATTCCAGCCCATTCATTATGATAGGCAACATTATTGTAAATCCTCACATTTTCCAGCAATCCTCCTCTTTCTGAGGCAACAGCAAAACCGCTTGTGCAATTGTATACCACATTCTGAAAAACCTCAATATTGTAAGTATGCTTATTCCATGCGTCGACATAAATGCCAAGCCTGTTTAAATCATGAACATGATTACCATAAATTTTTCCATTTAATGAGCCATCTTTCGCATCTATGCCCTCCCCGCCTAGCGTGCCTGCTCCGCCATGATGCACATGATTATTTTTAACCTCAAAGTTGCTTGTGGTGGCTATCGTTATACATTCCTGCTCTCCGTCATTGCATGCAAGCTCAACTTCATTGCCATCTATGATGATATGACTGCTTTCCCATACCCCTATTCCTGATGATGTTGTGTTATGAACATAATTATTCTCGATTATGATGTGACTGGAATTATAAACTAAAATTCCCGCATTATTGTCATGGCAACCTGCATTCATTATTTTAAAACCGGAGATTTTGATAAAACTTTTATTAGATATATGAAACAGTCCTGCCAAATCATCTGGCAATGATATATCTTTTCCATCTATTATTACTTCATCTCCATGATAGGCAATGTAAGAGATATAATCTCCGTTACTCCCCGAATTTTTTGGAATTACTATTTCATTGTAAATTCCTCTTTTAACAAAAACGGTATCTCCTGCCTGTAATGTGGTAGATGCTTTTCCTATAGTCTTCCAAGGCAAATCTTCTATTCCAGGATTTGAATCATTTGCAAGAGGATGATTTTGGTCAACATAATATATATTCCCTACCCCTGTTTCATCGTTGTATGATATTTGGAGGGAAAATGGATAAGGTAATAAGATAATGCATATACTCAATAATACACCATACTTTTTCATATTACCCAAAATTAAATATTATCGCATTTATTACATCTTCTCTTTTATTTTCTTCATTATCATGTGCTTTTACTTTTATTTCATGTTTTCCAAAAATAGTTTCATCCCATACCCATGAATAGGGCATCTCATCATCTTCATATTTTAATTCATCATCAATATAAAATTCAACTTTATTTCCATTTGTAATCACTTCTATAGTTATTCCTCCTATTATTATTGCTTTGTTGCCCCCAGTTGAAATTATTTCTCTATCCATAACATATATTTTTCCTTCCTCTGGTTTTGTTATATAAGCATAAATAGAGCTTTTATTTGTTGAATAAATGAGAGTTACCTGTATAGGCAAATTGAAGGAGAGAATGCTGTAATTCCCCTCTTTTTCTATACTAACATTTTTCCATCCATCCATAAAATTGAGTAATTCTGCGTCTCTGACATCTCCTTTTATACTTATCTCTATCTGTTGTGACTCTGGTTCTGCATTTCCCAACTCAATGCCATTAAAGTTTAGTATACGAAGCATTTTTTGATTCCCTCTCCTATATGGAATCACCACTGCATCTCCATCTATCTGGTATGGAGCGGTATAATCTGCTTTCTCAATCATAGTCAGAAATTCCTCTCTTATGATTTCCGCCTCATTTTTGTGACTATAATTGCTCCAGGGCTGTGCAGCCCAGTAAAAATATCTGCCTATTGGCGTTACAGTGAAAACTGATTTCCCTTCTCCATACTCATTTTCATATATTTCCCATTGCTCAACTTCATTAGAATTTATACCAAAAACATCTTTTAATAGGAAGTTATCCCGTCTTTCTCCATATTTTGTATAAAGAGAGGTTTCATTTATTACCACTATTTTACCACCATTCTCCACGTATTCTTTTATCTTTTCTGCCTGGCTTTCATTCATGCATGCAAAGTCAGGTAACACAACAACATCAAATTCTGAAAGATTATTCAAATCATTTTCTGTTATTACTTCAAATGGTATGTTCGATTCAATAAGCATCATTAAGGTGCCAAGAAAAGCATCATGATATGCATATCCCTCCCATCTCCCTCTATCAAGATAGTCGAGAGTATAACGTGAAAATATCACAGCAATATCAGCATCGTTTGTCCATCCATAAAAATATTCGTCATAACTGCTAAGCCATTCAAAGAAATCATGCATAAATTGTTCATCAACTACCCCTGCCATTCCTACATTGCCTGAAGTGTAGTAGTTGAAACCCATGTTTAGGACAAGGGAAGCATGAAATCTTGCCAAATTGGTCTTACCCTGCTCAACATAAGAAAGAAGCCATGAAACATTTTTTCCAGCGTTTCTATCAAAATCATACCAGTGTTTGAGTATAGAAAGCATTTCAAGCCATGTATAATACTGAACTTCATAAAAAGGTCCACTATATTCATGCCCAATTGCGTCACAGACCTTGGGCATTCTTACTATATCGCATCCATGTTGCGTGATAAAAAGTCCATATGAAGAAGTTTCTATCACCAGTTTGCAATCCAAATTTCCTTCTTTCACGGCATTTTCAAAATCATTCACATAATTCAGTATTTGGTCATATCTCCATTCTACAAATTTGAGCCATGTCTCATCACTCCAATTGGGTTGAATAGGTGGTTCTGGTAGAGTTAAACCTGTATCATTGTAAAAATCCATTCTACTCGCCTCATCCACGCTACTCCACTGCTCCTGCCATGCATCTCCAAAATTGAAACATAAATGGAGAACATCAAACCATATTGCATCTGCACCAGCTTTTGCTATTTCTTTCACCTCATTCATTATAATCTGCCTGTATTCTTTACTACTTGGACTTAACCAAACATCTTCATCAGTTTCACCGACCCAGAAAGGCATCCCATGCATTGAGCCATAAAAAACTGCTTTTCTCCCATCTAAGCCAACTTGAAGCCATTCTGGATGATCTGTATATGTGCTATTTTTTCCATCATCATCTCTGCCATCTTTATTTAAATCTGATTCTGGAGTCTGCATTTCTAAAGGAGCTATATAAACCATGTATTTTATGTTGGGATAATGAGAATGAACATATTCTGCTCTCTGTCGAAATTCTTCCAGCCATTCATTAAAATGAAGTATGCGACCCTGATAAGTATCGCTGAAACCTGCCCAGTCAAGAATGACGTTCGCCCCATTATTCACCGCCTTCTCAATCCCCTCTTCCCATGAAAGATTATATCCATATGGCGTGGAAATGCGGGCATGCATGAGCCAGTCATCATCTTTTTCCTCTCCGTTTATCAAAAACCCGCTAAAAATGAGCATTATTGCAACTATTAATTCTTTCATTAAAAATAAATTTATTCATCTTTAATAAAACTTTTTGATTTGTAATTGATGAAGCTGAAAGAAAAATGATACTCAAAAATGCTATACCGCTTACTATATTTTTGAAATCCGGATTATGACATTTAGAATAAATAACTATAGAATACTTTGCTCTCATTTATGCCGTTATAGTTGGCACTGCATTGTTTTTCATCATTTTTCTCTCGCCTCACCATTATCTTTTTATCTTCAGAAAGATGCCTCTCGCCACATTTATCATGACTTCCTAAATTTTCAGAAAATCGAAAGAAATATTGAAACATTTCTATGCAACTTTAACTGTTAATTCTGAAAATCTCGAGAGGTTGTAATTGATTATATGTTGTTGGAAAATGTTTATTTCACTCTTTTCATCAACTCTTCCAGCATCTCGTCTCTTCTCTTATACAACCTTTTATGCCTTCTTTTCATGTTTTTTACCTTGTCAAAAAGCAGGGGAGCAATAATTGTTACATCTCCATATACTGTTACATGAGTTTTTGATTCTGCATCCATTTTTTTCCATGAGATTGCCTCGCTTGCTGTCGCACCTGATAGTCCACCATAATGTGGAGCGTCGCCTGTAATCTGGATGAAATAATCATGTCCTTTTGCCTTTATTTTCAAAATCTGACTGAGCATTGGTTGAGTTTGCATGAAAAAGTTTTTGGGAGCTCCTCCCCCAAGTATTATCGCACCACTTTTCTTGCTTGAATAGATTATTGATGCAGTTTCAAGAACATCTTTTTCTACATCTGTCATTATTTTTTTTCCTTTAGCCTTCAAATATGCAATGTTCATGCCAATGGAAGAATCACCAGGAGATGGAGAATATACTGGCACATCATATTTAACTGCAGTTGCAAGAATAGATTGCTCTGGTTTTGAGGAATTTTTAAGAAGTTTCTTGCCAAGATAATAATGTATTTCTGCAGTGGAAAAAAATCCCTCAATGTCCATATTTTCCTGAATATATTTGTCTGTTTCTAGCAGAGTATTCATGGGCACAAAAATGTCATATATTCTCACTATCCCTTCCTTTGCAAGCTCAATATCATCAGCTTCATGACTTCCCCTATAAACTGGAAGGTTAAGAGCAAAATGAATGTCATGATATAAGTTTGCCCCAGTTGAAATTATAAAATCTACAAGTCCTCTTTCAATCAATTCAATTATATCCCCTCCCATTCCAGCAGGCGTGAGGGCGCCAGCCATAGTAAGGCAAACAGTTGCGTCATCATCAATCATTTTTTTATAAATTTTGCATGCCTCACTTAGACGCGCTGAATTGAAAGCTTTTCCATAAGGAGTTGAATCTGGGTATATTCTCTTCATTTTAATCAATTATAAATACAGCACAGGCAACAACTGTTGTCCAGAGTCCATTTAAGTCACCTCTTGCAGTTTGAGTTATGCTTGATGTCCTTATAATTTTACCACTCATTCTGAAAACCTGCTTTTTCTCATCCCATGCTTTATCTGCGTCAAATTCTATTCCCAGTGTTGTTGCAAGCATTGTTGCTGCTAAATCCTCTGCGTAATCACCTGCTTTTTTTGCAGACTCTCCATAACTGTGATATTCGGAAAGATAGCCATAAAAACTTCTGTCCTTTGGAAGAGCCAAACCAATTGAAGCAGATATAAGGCGATTTGGCTCATTTGTTGAGTTCTGGGCAAGCACAACAAATGCAATCTGCCCAGGTTTCAACAAATTCTTTCCTTTTTCAGTTGGAATAATTTCACAATTTGGAGGGATTATACTTGATACATTAACCAGATTACAGTGCTGTATTCCAGCATTTCTCAATGCAAGCTCAAAAGATTGCAATTTGTCCTTATGTTTGCCGACACCTTTGGTTAGAAATAACTTATTTGGAATCAATGTCATGATGGTAAAAATAATGTGAATATTAAATTTTGCCTATTGATGTTTTTGTTGAGATGGCTTTTCATCCAAAAGTAAATATAATAAAAAATCATAACTAAACTAATGAGAAGGGACAAGGAAGAGGAAGAAATAAAGATTGGGATAGTTGTCTCAGAATTTAATTATGATATAACAATGATGATGCTTGAAAGAGCAAAAGAACATGCAGAATTTTTGGGTGCAAAAATTGAAAAAGTTATTAAGGTGCCTGGGGTTTTTGACATACCACTTGCTATGAAAATGCTTCTGCAGGATATAAATATAGATGGGGCTGTAGCTCTCGGAGCAGTTATAGAGGGAGAAACCGAGCATGATGATGTGGTGATGCAGCAGGCATCAAGAAAAATTGTTGATTTGAGCGTTCAGTATGAAAAACCAGTTGGTCTTGGAATAACTGGACCCGGTATGTCAAGATTGCAGGCAGAAGAAAGAATAGACAGGGCAAAGCAGGCAGTGGAAGCTGTAGTTAAGATGTATAAGAGATTGCACTAAAATGCTGAAAGGGAAAAATGCAATTATAACAGGTGCATCACGCGGAATAGGAAAGGCAATAGCAATAAAATTTGCTGAGAATGAAGCTTTTGTTGGCGTAAATTATTTTAAAAGCCATAACGAAGCTGTTGAAACATTGAATAAGGTGAGGGAATATTCTGATGGCATCCTTCTCCGGGCAGATATTGGAAAATATGAAGAGGCGAAAAATATTGTGCAAAGATTTGTAAAAGAAAGAGGTAAGATAGATATCCTGGTTAATAATGCAGGAATATATAAAAGACAGAGCTTCAGGTATATGAATGAGGAGCAGTGGGATAAAACAATTGAAACAAATTTAAAATCATGTTTTAATATGTGCAAAAATGTCCTTCCTTATATGAAAAAGGGTAAAATTATTTTCATTTCTTCTCAGCTTGGGTTGAAAGGCTCTTCTCATGGAGCAGATTACTCTGCTTCAAAAGCAGGAATTCTCGGGTTGATGAAAAGTTTGGCTATTGAACTTGCTCCAGATATTAAGGTTAATGCAGTTGCTCCAGGAACAATAGATACAGACATAATAGCTGATTATACGAAAGAGCAGAGAAGAAGGAGAGAGACGGAAATCCCTTTAAAAAGAATTGGTTTGCCAGAAGATGTTGCAAGTGTCTGCTTGTTTCTGGCAAGTGATTTATCAGATTATATAACTGGGGAAACCATTATAGTTTCTGGTGGACTGTATATGAGATGAGCAAACAGTAAATTTAATCATCATTCTTTATATTCCACTATGAAGCAAGATAGAACATCTGGAGCAGTAGAAATTGAGAGAAAAGTTATAAGGAGAATTGAAAAATTTCTGGAAGATGAAAAACTTTTTGATGAATGTTATTCAATAATATCAAAATATCCTTCAATGGGCTCTATCTGGAATATTGCAAATTTTGCTTTTCTTATGGGAAGGAATGCAATTTGTGAATATAGGAAAATAGAGAGAGCAAATAAAAGAGTTATTGAATTTGGTAAGAAATTCATTAAGAATGAATCTTTTGTGGTTACATATAGCAGGAGTTCAATTGTAAAAAATATTTTGAAAGATTGTGAAGATAAAAAAATAAAAGTTGTATGCAGTGAATCTCGTCCAAGATACGAAGGAAGAAAGCTTGTTAAGGAGTTGTGCGGTCACGTTGATTTAACAATGGTTGTTGATTCTGGAATATTTTCTTTTATTGATAAGGCAGATGTTGTAATTATTGGAGCAGATGCAGTTTTGGAAAAAAGCATTGTTAATAAAATTGGAACTTCTGCAATTGCAATGTATGCAAGGCAAATTGGTGTGCCGTTCTGTATTGCATGCTCCTCATACAAATCTTTTCCATTTGCCTTCATAAAGGAAGAGAACAAAAGAGAGATTTGGAAAAATGCCCCAGAAAATGTAAAAATAAAAAATTTTTATTTTGATACAACTCCATTAAAATATGTATCATATTTTATTTCTGAAAGAGGGGTTTCAAAAGAAGCCATAAAATTCAATTATGAACTATCTGATAAAATAGAAAAAATTAGAAATATTTTGCATTCCAAATATCATTTTGTGAAATGAAAGGAATATCTCACTGGAAATTCATTTACATTGCCTTTATAATCGCACAACGTACATCTATAACCTATAATTATTTCTTTTCCAGTTAATGATAAATTTTTTATTTCCTTTAGCTTTCCCTCACACACAGGGCATTTACTAAACTTTTTATCTCCCTCAGTATTTTTAACATTAACCTTCACAAAACCGGAACGTGCAGTGAGTATTCTTGCTCTTTTTGAACTTATTGTATAATTTCTGTCCATTTTATGAAGTTCTTCAATTATGCTCTCCCTCAGTTTTTTTAAAGAGGGAAAAGAATTGTGTTTTTTCATTGCTTTATAAATCGCCTTTCTTATTTCCTCTTCCTTGGGAATTTTATACATTCATTTTTAAATTGTAAATATATTTATAAATACATGGGATGAATAAAAAACCAACTTAATATGATGTGTTGCATAACTTAAAAAATGTGTAGATAAAAGAAAGTGGAAGAATGCAACAGAAAGCTAGTAAAAAGAGAAGGGATATACATTCAATTCTATCGAAAGTGGAAAAAAGGATATGAATAAAGGAAAGTAATATGCCCTTTATCAATATCCAGAAATTTTAAGACTTTCCTTGGATATATTTATATCCCCATAGATATCGATTATAGAAGATTACAACATGATAGGATATTCCTAACATTTCGTGATATTTTTAAACCCCTTTTCATTTTCTTTTTGGGATGGGAATGAAATGCCCATATTGTGGTGGAGAAGATATAGTAAAGGCTGGAAAAAGATACAATAAATATGTAGAAAAACAGTTATACAGATGTAATTCTTGTAGGAGAAGGTTTGTCGAAAGAGACGGTTTTGAACATATGAGCTATCCAAAAGAAATTATCCTTAAAACCCTTCATTTATATGCAGAAGGCTT
>DRIF01000083.1 GCA_011052825.1 Thermoplasmatales archaeon | reverse complement strand
TTGCATATTTGGATTATTTCCTCTTCTGATAATCTCCTTCTGTAGAGAGGTGTTCCTTTCGTTTCCATAAAATAGGTCCTACAGTGTTTACAATAATATCTTTGATGACCTGTTGAATATTTACCACTTTTAATGATGTCCTTTCCTTTTTCTTTCAGATAATATTTACATCTGGGATTTTGACAAACAACATTAATTGTTCCTCTCGGACGAGCCATTCTTTTCACCTAATAGTATATTATGTTCTAGTATAATAAACTATCGTAAATTAGGACAATACCAAAAATTTATGGATATTCTGGAAATTGCAAAAAGAAGGAAAACAGTTCGTGAATTCAAAAGTGAAAAAATTTGTCTGGAAGATATTATTTATTGCATAAAAGTTGCAAAAGAGGCGCCATCTGGAATGAATTCTCAACCATGGAAATTTTTGATAATAACAGATGAGGAGAAGAAAGAGAAAAAAATTTTCACAGAAAAATTAAAGGAGAACTTAAAGAATGGTTGAAGGAAAAGAAAATTTCATGGCGAAAACCTTTTTTGAAAAATTCTCCTGCAATTGTTGTTGTTCTATCCTTTAGAAAAGCTCCTTATTCTACACAATCAACATGGCTTTCGATTGGGTATTTTCTGCTTGCATTGGAAGAAAAAGGTCTGGCAACTGTAACATATACTCCTCCAAACTCAGAAGAAATAAGAAAACACATTGGTATACAAGATGAATATAAAATTGAAGTCATCATGCCTGTTGGCTATTCAAATGATAAAAAGGATAAGGAAAAGAGGAAACCCCTGCAAGAATTTTTTATCTGAATGAATGGAAAAATTAATTCAAATAAATCTGCAAAATTTATATATTATACATGTTTTCTTACTCTCCAGATGAGTGAACCAAATCTGAACATAGGAAAGGGAGAAATGCAGAGAGGTTCAATTCACTGTGGCGAACTTGAAGATGGGACTTCAGTTACAATACCATATTTTGTGATGAGGGGCATAAGAAAAAAGCCTGTCCTCCTCCTTAATGCTGCACTTCATGGAGAAGAGTTGAATGGAATAGAAGTTATTAACAGAATATTTGAAACAATAAATCCACTGGAACTGAAAGGAACAATAATAGGAGTTCCTGTTGTAAACACTCTTGCCTTTAGAGCAAGGAGTAGAGTTGACCCAATTGATGGAAAAGATTTGAACAGGGTTTTTCCTGGGAAAAAAGATGGAACAATAACAGAAAGAGTTGCGTATACATTTTTCAATAAATTTGTTAAAAGAGCAGATTTTGGCATAGATTTGCACACTGGGATGAAGGGACATTTACTAATACCTCATCCAAGAGTAAGAACATATAAGGATTTTTCCCCCTCTCTTGAATACTCCAGGGCTTTAGGAACAGAAATAATTTTTTATCATGAAGGTTCTAAAGGAATGCTTACAATAGAGGCGGGAAAAATAGGGATTCCAGTTGTATGCTTTGAGATAGGTGAGGCAGGAAGGCTGGATGAATATTTCATAGATGCTGGAATGAAAGGAGTAATCAATTTCATGAAATATTTTGGGATACTTGATGGAGAGCCAGAAATCCCGGAAAAGCAAATTTTGCTGAAAAATTATAAGGAAGTTGTTTCTCAGTATGGTGGACTCTTTTATCCAAAAGTAAAAGCTGGAGAGGTAGCCAAAAAAAATCAATTTATTGGAATTATAAAATCACCCTTTACAGGAGAAAAACATTATGTGAGAGCATTTACAGATTGCCTTATAATAGGGGTAAGGAGCCAGCCAGTTGTTAGAGCTGGTACTTCTGTTGCATGGATTATGACATTTGAAGAAGGAAATATACTCCCCTCTCTTCAAAACAAAAATTTATTAAAACTGCCTTCAAAAATGGTTTCAATAACGAAAGAAAAAGGAATAGAACTTAAAGAATAGGTTGATTTTTTCTGGTATGTCTCCATATCTTTTCCACGACTTCTGCAATTCTCTCATCAATTGAATCAGCATTTCTTCTGTACCACCTCCTTATTACATCTGCACACGTTTTCCCTTTTCTCACCCTCCTCCTCAATATATTCAAATATCTAGGCTGAGTGTCAAATAACTTTATTCCCTTTTCTGCTTTTTCAATGCTTTCAAGCAGATGTTTCTTTACATAAACTGATTTTCCATTCCATATGAACTTTCCCCTAACAGATTCTTTTATTGCTTCATTCCTGTTTATCTCTATTTCCTGAAGAGATGGGAAATCTCTTCTGTTCCATCTCTGGGAATATTTTAATCTTCCAACAACATATTCAACAAGAGCCATATTTTCTTTAATTGTTGGCTGTGTTGGGCATACTCTGTTTTCAACTCTGAATGGAATCTCAAATTTTATTCTGTTATCCTCATGCCTTTCCTTAACCATCTGGGTCAGAGTTGTTGCAATAATTGGTTTGTATGAGAGGACATATTCTCCATATTCAATTATATCTACTGGATATTTCCTTAATTTTGGAAATCCTGCATTGCCTCCATCTGCTATCTCATATAAAAGAAGTCTTGCTTCAGCATAATCAACTATTCTCCCCCCAACAATTGGGCTGTTGGCTGAGAGGGCAATATGTTCTGGAACCATATAAAGGAGACGATTGTATTTATCTGCGGTATCATATGGATTTTTTCCCTGTATGTTAACATGAATTGATTGTATGGATAAGGCAATATGCCTTGGCTCTATATATAAATCTGCTATTTTTATAGGAGGAAATTGTGAACGCCATTTGGCCATTTTCAATGCTCTTTCATTTTTTGAAATCCATTTATCTGAGAGAACATCTGGATGTGGATTTGAGCCAGTCATGAGAAAAATTGCTTCCTTTCCATGAATTTTCTGGGCTAATTCAACAATATCCTCCACTATATCAATCAGATATTCCTCCTTTTCCCTCATAGTTTCTGCTGAATATTCTCTCGGGAAACTTTTTATTTCAATCTGGCATGCACCTGCTTCTTCGCTAAATTGAAAATCGTGATAGATGGTGTTTAACTGAGATATTATTTTTTTTGCATCCAGAGGTTTTCCTTCAACATCTGCCAGAATTCCTTCAAGTTCTATTCCCACTATATAATCCTTTGGATGATGACGATGCTTTTCAAGATTTTGTAAATAATTTTTTAAATCATCTATTGTCTTAAACTCCACAAACCTTTATGATACAGCAGTTTTTGAATGTAACGGTGTAATGCTGTTAAAAATGTCGGGGGCGGGGTTTGAACCCGCGACCTCCTGATTTCCCAGCGAACCCTTGAGCTGAGCTTATGAGTCAGGCGCTCCAACCAGGCTGAGCCACCCCGACTAACCTCTAAATAAATTTTGATATAAAAAAATTGCTTAACTGATTTTTACAAAAATAATTTAATGCCCATTTCTTTTCAAATCATGGGTGTTATTGTAGTTAATACAAAGGCGTATAAAGAGGGCATGGGGGAAAATCTGGTTGAACTTTCGAGAATAATGGAAAAGATTGGAGAGAAATATGAAGTGAGAATGATTTTAGCGGTTCAGCCAAGCGATATAAGGTTGGTTAGCCAACTCAATATAGATGTTTTTTCACAGCATGTTGATGCAATAGAATATGGAAGTCATACAGGATGGATTTCTCCATATGCAGTAAAGTTAGCTGGGGCTGTTGGCACTCTCATAAATCACTCTGAACATAGAATGAAGGTGGAGGATATAGCAAAAGCAGTTGAAATTTCAAAGAAGATAGGACTGGAGACAATAATATGTGCAGGAACATCTGAAATTTCAAAAGCAGTTGCATGTTTCAGCCCAGATTATGTTGCAGTTGAACCCCCTGAATTGATAGGAGGAGATATTTCAGTGACAAAGGCACAGCCAGAGATAGTGAAAAATGCAGTTGATTCAGTCCACAGTATAAATAAAAATGTTAAGGTTTTATGTGGTGCTGGAATAAAAAATGGAAATGATGTTTCAAAAGCAATTGAACTGGGTGCCGAAGGAATACTGGTGGCAAGTGGGGTTGTTAAAGTTAAGGAAAGAAAAAAAATTATTGAGGAAATGGCAAAAGCAATGGTAAAATGAAAAAACCATATGTTATAGTCAACTGTGCTTCATCAATAGATGGAAAAATTGCATTGCCTGGAAAAAAACCTCTAAAAATATCAAATGAAGAAGATATGGCAAGAGTTCATAAACTAAGGAATGAGTGCGATGCTGTTCTTGTTGGCATAGAAACTGTTCTTGCTGACAATCCAAAATTGATTGTAAAGGAAAAATATGTTGGAAAGGTGAGACAACCTTTGAGAATAGTTCTTGATACTTTTTTCAGAACACCAGAAGATGCTGAGGTAATGAAACCTTATGCAAAAACTCTGATTGTGACTGCCACAAAAGAAGAAAAAATAGGAAATGTTGAGATAATAAAATGCGGGAATGGAAAAGTAGACATAAAAAAACTGATGGAAATTTTATATGAAAGAGGAATAAAAAAACTGATGGTTGAAGGAGGGGCAACGGTAATATGGGAATTTTTAAAAAACAATCTTGTCGATGAGATGAATGTATTCTTCTCTCCAATTATAATAGGAGGAGATGCACCAAGCATAGCAGATGGGGAGGGAGCAAAAAAAGAAAACGAAATAATAAATATGAGGATAGAAAAAATAGAGAGAATTGGAAACGGATATCTCATTAAGCTTATCCCACAACAGAGACAATGATTTTTCTTCTTCTCTGCCTCACATCACATTCAACAAAAACAATTTGTTGCCATGTTCCCAGTAAAAGTTTTTTATTTTCTACCGGAACTGTCAAACTTGCTCCTATAATGCTTGCTTTTACATGACTTCTTCCATTTCCATCATGCCATCTTTCTTCATGCCTGTAGTATTCATTTTTTGGCGCCACTTTCTCCAGAGCATTTGGCAAATCATACAACAGTCCATCTTCATATTCTATGGTTGTTATTGCTCCTGTGGAGCCAGGGCAGAAAATGTGTACTATTCCATCTTCAATTCCACTTCTCTCTACGATTCTCTGCACTTCATCTGTTATATCAACAATATGCATCTCTCCCGTAGTTTCAAAAACTATACTCTCCCTGTAAACCATAAAAGGAAATAAAAAAGAAAAGATAAAGATTGCTGACTTTTCAGCAAAATGTGAAGAATTTATTTCTCATATCCTCCTATTTTTAGGCTTGGGTCTCCTATCAAAATCCATTCCTGAACGGTTTTTACATCAACGGCAGAGTTGCTTCCTGCTGGTGTGTTCCAGTTTATTGGATATGTTTTGAGATAGCCAGCTATTACTTTACCCCATACCTCTCCAAGAATATCTGTTCCATTCATTCCATATTCCCAGAAGAAATGGGTGTCAAGCCATTCCGTCGCTTCTCCCTCAAAATTTTTATCTTCTTTTGTATATCCCAATCCTGAATAGCCCAAGGTAGCAATGCTCCCTCCATCTATTTTACGCGTCATCCACCAGCTCCAGCATGCAGGGGCTGTTTCTCCCTTCCATATGTATTCAATCCATTTGTCAAATCCCTCATATATTTTCAGGAGATTGAAAACAGAAATGTTGAACTGACTGTTGTGACATCCTCCAACAACACATATTGGATACATTCCATCATTTTTAAGCAATCTCATCTGCCATACATTCAGTCCATCAACCCATTCTGTGCTGTTTGGAGCATGAGTTGCCCAGCTCATTGGAGAGCCATGTCCATCAAAGAAAACAAATCCACAACCATCGCTTATTGCATCTATGACATCATCTGGTCCAGTAAATGTGCCAAGAGAAGTCCAAAGTTTAATTGCTTCAAATTCAGACATCCATTCAATGGCTCTTTCTGTTCCTTCCTCTCCTTCATATCCCTTCCACTGAGGATTTAAAACTTCTGGATATGTATCTCCTGCAATGCATACAAATTTTTTGAACCAATCTTTTCCATATGCAGTATTTTCATACTCTATCGTTTTCGCAACCATTATCTCAACTTCAAAACCACTCCTTGCAGGCCATCTTCCAACATAAACATCGGGCACTAAATCAATGGGTGCATCTTCTGCTTTATTTCCCTTCCACTCCCCAAAAACACCATTTCCATTTGTATCCCATGAAGAAAAATTGCCATTCCCATCATAAATATCTGCAAAATACAAATCGGTTAAATATTTTTTCTCCCAGTTGCTTTTGTCATCTAAATATGAATATCTGACAGGAAGCCACCATTCTTCTTTCATGCCTGGCTTTCTTCCACCAACAAGTAAAACATATTTAATGTGCCATTCATCATATGCCTTCTTGATGAAATACTTTATTTTTTCTGCATCATCTCTTCCATAAGCAGAGAAATATTTTCCTCCATAAACTTCATCAAGTTTCACTACTATTGTGTTTATTCCATGCTGTTCTTTGTGGTCTTTAAATGGAAGCAAAACATCATAAAATTGGGAAGGACACAAAATAAGTAAGTCATAGGTGTCATAGTTCAATTCTTTTAAAGAAGCAACCTGAGGCAAGAATTTATTTTCTTCACCACTATACTTTTCTGTTCCTGCAATTGCACCACTCAACAAAAATATTATTATTACTCCTGTCATCAAACTTTTCATGATAGTATAACAGGAACATGATTTAAATTTTATGCGTTAAAATAAAAACAGAAAAATAGATATAAAGTTAGGAAATAAATATGGAGAGTGAAAATTTGAAGGATAAAATTATTATCACTAAAAATCTGACAAAAAAATTTGGAGATTTTGTTGCTGTTGACTCGTTAAATTTAAAAATTGAAAGAGGAGAAATATTTGGATTTCTAGGACCAAATGGAGCAGGCAAGACAACAACAATAAAAATGTTGCTTGGACTTATATTTCCAACCTCAGGTAAAATAATTATTGATGGTGTAGAAGCAGAAAAAAATTTTAAAGAGGTGAAAAGAAAAATAGGTTATGTGCCTGAAAAAGTGGAATTTTACAGCAACCTCTCTCCTTTGCAAACATTGAATTTCTTTTGTGAATTAAAAGATGTGGAGAAATCAGTTGCTGAAGATTTGTTAAAAGAAGTTGGTCTGCATGATGTAATAAACAAAAAAGTTGGAACATTTTCAAAAGGTATGACTCAGTTGCTTGGAATAGCACAGGCAATGATTGGAAATCCTTCAATATATATACTTGATGAACCAATGGGTGGTTTGGATGCAAGATGGGTTAAAATTGTGAGGGAGAAAATAAAGGGGATGAATGCAAATGGAGCAACGGTGGTTTTTTCCTCCCATATTCTGTCAGAAGTTCAGAATTTGTGCCATAAAGTTGCAATAATAAATAAAGGAAGGTTGATAGCGGAGGATACAGTAGAAAAATTGAGCAGGCATTTCAACATAAAACCGCGCTTGGAAATATATATTGAAGGTTTAAATGGGGTGGTTCCAGAAGATGTTCTAAAAATCGAAGGTGTGGAAGAGGCAGAGGCAGAAGGAAATAAACTTTCTGTTATATGCAGTGCAGACGCCCGCGCCACTGTTCTCAGGGTTTTAGAGGGAAGAGGAATGAAAGTCAATGATTTCAGGACTGTGGAGCCATCCTTAGAGGAAGCATTTGTTAAATTAATATCTGAGGAGGATTAAAATGAATTTGATAGATATTAAATCAGTATATTCTGTCGCAAAAAAAGAATTCATGGATCACATCAGAAATAAATGGATTGTTGCTTTAATCATTATCTTTATTGTTATGACAATTTCTGCTTCCTATTTAGCTGGAGGAAAGACAGGAAGTTCAGAAATTTTTGGGGGAATGGAAGAAACTGTTGTTACGCTTGTTAGCATTTCAACCATCCTCATCCCACTAATTTCAATTATGCTGGGCTATGCAACAATTTCTGCTGAAGCAGAAAGTGGGGCTCTTTCCATTGTCCTTTCCTATCCAGTTAAAAGAAGCGAGGTTCTGATGGGCAAATTTTTAGGGCTTGGCATGGTGATAGTGGCTTCAGTTCTATCAGGATTTGGGGCGGGAGGCATTGTAATTGCATCTACAGCAGGCATGTCACAAAGCGGAGCTTACTTAACT
Source organism: Thermoplasmatales archaeon (assembly GCA_011052825.1). GTDB lineage: Archaea > Thermoplasmatota > E2 > UBA202 > JdFR-43 > DRIF01. The sequence continues at coordinate 1,233 of DRIF01000083.1, read as the reverse complement.
TTTATAGGATTAACCATAATTCTCGGTCTTTTATACTTAAGCCTTTCAATCTGTTTTTCATCCGTCTGCAAGAAAAGGACAACATCAATTGGAGCTGGAATTTTAATATTTTTTTGGTCAATGATTTATGGAATGATAATATTTGGAATTTTACTTGCAACTGGAGTAAGCTATACTGATTTATTCACAGGAAATGCAACATATCCAGATTGGATGTGGGCTTCTCTCACCTTCAGTCCAATGGACATGAACCAGATGTCAGTTATGTTTGCATTTGGAATAAAACAGGCATTCGGTTTTCCAGTTGAACCCCCCGAATACATGAATCTAAATTTGCTTGTTTTTATACAGCTTATATGGATAGCAGTTCCAATGTTGCTGGCTTATCACTTCTTCAACAAAAGAGATATTTAATATTCAACGATTGCATGCTTTTTTGCGGATTGAATCATTGATGTTAGTTTCGAAGAGCATATTTCAACATCTTTATAAATAAGTTTATGTTTAATTTTTTTAATGCATGAATTGAGTGGAATAGGGAAGAAGACAAGAAAATGTCTTTTTATTGCTTTTGTTGCAACCACATTAAGCACATTCACGCCATCAATTGCAGATTATTGCGAGGAAAAAGCAGATTCAAAGAATCATGATATATATTACAATGCAACGCTTTTCATAATCACAAATTTATATTATGTGAAAGAATTTAATGAAGAGGAAATTGATTTGAGTTACAGATATCCTTCTCTCCCTGGAATTTTCATTATTAAAGATAAAGAAGGAATAAAAGAATTTAATCTATGGGGCGGATGGTATGGCACAAGGGTTGAAGTTCATAATTTCAATGGTTTCTTTAAATGGCATGGTATATATACAATATTGATCGGAAAATGTGCCAAAATATCAATTATGGCAGTTAGGGCATAAAAAATTCTCAGATATTCCTCAGAATAGGTGATACACTTTTCCTCAAAATTTTATTAGGCTTTCTAACCTGTTACATCCGAGCTCCAGAGCTATGTCAGCTTTCATAGCTCTCGTTTCATCCCCTCTAACAAAATTGTAAATTATTCTCCTCAAGCTAAGAAAAGCATCTGCAGATTCAAATGATTTAAAGCCACGCATTATCTTGTAGCGTTGCTTTACATCCTCGTTATACCTCTCTATTGGATTGTTATTATGTTCTAAGCCATATTTCTTGCACGCTATTGGAACACCATGAATAAGCTTGCA
>DRIF01000082.1 GCA_011052825.1 Thermoplasmatales archaeon | reverse complement strand
ACTGCAATAGATATAATTGCAATCTTATCAGTGAAAATGGCATTGAACCGTTTTTCAAACCAATGAAAAACGCTACCACAAAGGCTAAAGGATCTCCAGCTTGGCATAAAATGATAAGACTTTGGAAAGACGATAAGGATGCATTTGACAATGCTTATCATCGAAGAAGTGTTATAGAGGCAGTGATAGGTGCTGAAAAACAAAGATTGGGACATGTTTTATTTTCTAGAAGAGAAGATTTACAGGAGAAAGAATTGAGGTTGAAGGTCATATGTTACAATCTTTTAGTAGTAAATAAAATCAAAGCATCTTTAATATTAGATGAACCACTGCTTCTTCCAGTGAAAGAAGCTGGATAAATAAATCAAAAAAAACACCAATCCATGTGCCTTGATTAGTGGAAACTATATTTTTCTATTAACCAGAGTTACCCAGAATAAATTTTTTTGAGTGAATAGTGATAAAATTGAACTCTGTTGGAATTAAAAACATCTCATTTTATCACTATTCTTTATTTTTGAATCATTTAACGGACAACGCTGTTGAAAGGTTTACTTTCATAAGGAATATTCAATTAATATAAATATGGCAATTTTATTTATCTCCATGGTTTCAAAGCCAAGAGGAACTAGAGATTTTACACCAGAAGAAATGGAAAAAAGAAGATGGTTAGAAAAAGAGATAAGGAATATCTTTGAACTTTATGGATATCGTGAAATATCCACTCCAACAATTGAACATCTCGAACTTTTTACCCTCAAATCAGGAGAGGGAATAATAGAGGAAACATATTCATTTGAAGATAAATCTGGAAGGAAAATATCTCTTCGCCCTGAACTCACTGCTCCCGCCATGAGATTTTATGTAGAAAGCATGCAGATGGAAACCAAGCCCTTGAAAATTTATTATTTTGGAAATTGCTTCAGATATGACCGCCCTCAAAAAGGAAGATATAGGGAATTCTGGCAGTTTGGATGTGAATTGATAGGAAGCGATAAACCAGAAGCAATTGCAGAATTAATCTCCCTCTCATATGATATACTTAAAGAGGTTGGGTTGAGAAATATTATACTGAGGATAGGGAATCTCGATATTCTGAGAAGGTTTCTGGACAGTATAGGGGCAAGAGATGCAAGGATAATGAGATTGATAGATAAAAAGGATTATGATGAGTTAAAAAAGGAGTTAGGCGAAGAGGAATTTAAAAAATTCATGGATTTTATTAAAATAAAAAAAATAGATGAAATTGAGTATGAAGAAGCTGAGAGAATGGGAGAAATTCTCTCATTAATTGATGAATTTTCTATCCCTTACAACGTTGACCTTTCCATAGCAAGAGGTCTCGATTATTATATAGGCACAGTTTTTGAGATAGATGCCCCAAAACTCGGGGCGGAGAAGCAAATATGCGGAGGTGGAGAGTATAACCTCGTCCCTCTTCTCGGAGGAAAAAAAATTCCCACTTCTGGTTTTGCAATTGGATTTGACAGGACTCTACTTGCACTTGAAGCGGAGGGATTTGAATTTAATAAGAAAGAAAAACCTGTTTATGTTGCATACATGGGAGAGATGATAAGAGAGGCAATTAAAATAACAAAACTTCTACGAAAAAATAAAATAAAATCTGAAATGGATTTGATGGGAAGGAGCATATCAAAATCTCTTGAATATGCAAACAAAAAAGGAATGAAAAAAGTCATAATAGTTGCTCCTGAAGAATGGGAAAAGAAAAAAATTATTTTAAAAGACATGGAAAAGGGAGAGCAGAGAGAAATAGATATAGATGAAATTTTAACTTTACTTGTCAATCATTCATGAATGTGAGTTCCTGTTCTACCTTCCAAAGCATCCCATGCTTTTTCTATCGAAGTTATTATTGCCTCTTTCCCGCCATTTTTTATGAAATTAATTGATGCCTCTATTTTTGGACCCATTGAACCAGGTGGAAAATGTCCTTCTTTGTAATATTTCTCAAGTTCATCAATTCCTATATCATTTATTAATTGCTCATTTTCCTTCCCATAATTTAAACATACATACTCAACATCTGTCAAAATAAGCAGAATTTCTGCCCCTATTTCATTTGCAAGTTTCTGAGAAGCAAAATCTTTATCTATTACCGCATCAACCCCATGGATTTCATTCCCTTTTTTTACAACTGGTATGCCTCCGCCTCCCCCCGCAATGACTATTATATTTTCCTCAATCATTTTTTTTATGATATTTGATTCAACAATTGATAATGGTTTTGGGGAGGCAACAAGGATTCTCCATCCTCCCTCAACTCTTCCCATAACATATTTTTCCTTCATTTTTCTGGCTTCCTCATCTGAATATAATGGACCAATTGGCTTTGTGGGGTTTTTGAATGCTTCATCATTTTCATCAACTAAAACTTGGGTTATTATTGTCGAAATTTCTCTCCTTATTCCCTGTCTTTTAAATTCATTTAAAAGGCATTGCTGGATTATATAACCTATCTGTCCCTGAGTTAGAGCGCCAAGAACGTGCATGGGCATAGGTGAAAAATAGTTAATGGCTGTTTTCTGCTGTAACAATAATGCACCTATTTGGGGAGCATTGCCGTGAGTTATTGCTATATGCCATCCATTTTTGACCATCTTTGCTATTGACTTTGCGGTATTTTTTGTTTCCTCAAATTGTTTTTTAATATCTGCCTTTCTATCCTTTCCAGTAAGAGCGTTGCCACCCAGAGCTACAATTGCTTTCATAATAGTATATTCTCCTCATATAAAAATAATATGAAAAATCAGGTTTTTAAAGTGGATAGGTAAAATTAACTCCATAATTTTGTAAATGAGCAAACCGAATTTTTCCTACTTTGTCTATTATTACTATGCTACCTAATGAGAAAGTTTTGTTATTCATGGAGGATACTGGCTCTGTCAATATCTCCTTTTCTTAGACGGCTAAGTGGCAAATTCAGGATATGTTGATTTCATTGGGAGGATGGTGGTGCACGCTGCAAGCCGCACAGAGAGTAATGCATCCATAAAATGGTTCTCATCACGAGCCTGCATATGGTGATATAAGCTGCATATGGTAATAACAATGTATTACATGATATTTAAACGATGCCTTAAACTGTTGTGAAAAACAGTTGCACACTGATTCGTTATTGCACCTTTTACTTGCCATAGGTTCGGAAACAGAAATCCGGATATGGATGATTATCTATTGAGGTAATCTCCTGCCATACTCCGTTACGACATTTCCATGCACATCCTTTTTCATATGGGTTATGGTCTCCGAAACCCCAGTAAAAGACATTATTACTGTTACAGCCTGTGGGTGTCCATATGATGTAATAGGTTTGATGTGGAGTTATGGTGACATCTGGGAAATCAAATTCTACCCATTCTTTGTTAGTACCCACCATAGAGCCGTCTAGAGTAACAGAGGTTAAATCATCTCCGTCAAGAGTATCCCGTATCGATATTTTCAAACTTTTAGGATTACCTTTTTTATGCATATACAGTACCACCTTGGTGATGATATCCAGTGAAGGGACGAAACTCTGGGCAAGGTTCGTACTCTTCCAGATGCCATATCCCAATCCACAATATTCCGTTTGTTGCTGGTCAACCACCTCATGAGGTGTATTAAAAATCTACACTGGTATTTCTTCGATTACTTCGTGACCCGCCATGTCATAACCTACAACCTTGAGTATGTGTCTTCCAGGGATGTTTTCCTTCCAGAGCCAGATATATGGTTGATTCTTCACGATTTCCTTTAACTCACCGTCCACGTGGAATTCAACTTTCCATGGGCCGGATATCTCGTCTATTAATTGGACTTCTGCGTGTATTTTACCGACCACCAGTGTACAAAACGACAATGGGACAAGCAGGTTATCGTTAAAATAGAAGCCATGTTTGGGTGTAATTGATTCAAAGAAGGGATCGGTTTTGTCAACCCTAATAAACGTGGATTTTGGTTCCTCCTCATTTCCTACCTTATCGATGGAATAGTAAGAAATCTTGTTTGTGCCCTCTACACCCATAATTGAGAATGGGTGTGTGTACTGTTCCCATGCCCCATCATTCACGCTGTAAAAGGTAGCCTCTACGCCTTCCTTCTGATCTGTGGCGTTCAATTGCACCGTTACCGTGGTCTCCTGTGTATACCAGCCGTTCTCGCCATCTGGAGAAGGAGTGATCGTGCATCCAGTAACCGGTGGTTGATACTGGGGTTCTCCAAAATAGACATCATCAAACCGTATCTCAGCATTTGAAAAGGAACTTCCGGCTGCGGTGTATTGCAGCACTATTTTAACCCATCGTGCCCTCTCATCAAAATAGGTGCTGTGGCTCACGTCCCACTCAAAATAGTGCCAGCTGTAATAAACGTTTAGCGTGAAGCCAAATCCAAAAAGCCACTCTCCATTTTCGTCATATCCCTCTATACCAAGAAGTCCCCATTGCCATTGCTTAGGTGTCCCGAGATATTTATACCATGTGGAGAGAATATAAGAATGATTCAGGGGATCTATTGGGATATATTCTGACGTAATCCAGCAATAACTTCTCTGGGTTGCAGATATATTTTTTATACCCACTGATTTCTCCCCTCCAAATGCATGGTTGGAATCCCAGGTATATTCTGCCCCATCACCATAATCCCGGCATTCCCATCCTGCCGGGGTTGTCGTTCCCTCTTCAAAGGATGGATTGGGTATAAGATTTCCATCTGTTAAAATGTGATATGCGGGAGGTATATCCATCTCTTTTTCTTCATAAAATCTGTCTGATTTTAGCGTATTTATCACTATTGATTTTGCAAATACCCTGTTTTCTCTCCCCTCATTTGCCATGTTTATGGGTATCACAATCAACAATCCCACCAGTATACAAATCATTTCTTTTCGTATCGCCTCTTTCATTTCACCCCACTTTGAATTTATAATATAATTTGTAACTTAAGATTTTTGGTGATATCAGTATCTCCCCAAGTAAAAAAATTTGGAAATTTGCAGTCGCCACGCCACGAGAGTAAGAAGTAAAGGATACAGAAAAAGCTTTAATAAAGAAAACATCATAAAAATGTGGGATTGTTTCTTAAACTGGAAATAAAACATGATACGAGATAAAAATGGTGGAGAATGAATTGGTTAAATGGTTGAAGGAATGCCAGAAAGCTTTTCCAGAAATAAAAAGTATAGAAATAAAGTGTTTTTACAGGAAAATTCCCAAAAATTGTCTTGGAAGAGTAAAGGGTGAGATCGAGATTAAAAAAGATATCGATGCTGAAGCATTGCTTCTTGAAGGAAAAGTAAAGAAGAAAATCATTAGAAAAAAGCCAAAGAGATACGAAATAGAGATAAATGAAAATTTAAAGAGGATAAAAGAGAAAACAATAAGAAAACAGATTGTTCAACATGTAATAATTCACGAATTATTGCATATTCTTAACGAAGACATTTTATCCCTCTCCAAAGATTATAAGAAAAGAAAAAGGAAGAAAATACATGTAAAAGATTTTGAAAAAGAAGTCTTCCAGAGATATAATGAAGTGAGAAAAATAAATGGTCTTCCTCCCATATCAAAACAAGAAGATTTAGATCTCGCAATAAATAAAATCCTGAAAAAATATCATATTATATAAGTATGAAAAAAGGAGGTGATATATGCCAAAAAAGGTAGGTAGAAATGATCCTTGCCCATGTGGATCTGGAAAGAAATATAAGAAATGTTGTATGAATAAAGATTTAGGTATTGGAATAAAGTCAAAAATATTGCAATTAAAAATTTCATTAGATGGCATAAATCCAGAGATATGGAGAAGATTTTTAGTCAAAGATAATATAAGTTTTGAAAATCTACATAATATTATTCAAATTGTAATGGGATGGGAAAATTATCACTTATATGAATTTGAAATTGATGAGAAATTTATAGAAGCTGATGAAGATAGATTTTTTGTAGATGCTGTATGGAAGAATTTCATGCCAAGAAGAAAAACGTTGCCTGCTCGTGAAACTGAGTTAAAGGAACTCATAAAATCGGAAAAGCAAAAGTTTCATTACTTATATGACTTTGGAGATTCTTGGCTTCATACAATTATAGTCGAAAAAATTTTTGATGAAGATGTCTCTAAAAGATACCCTATTTGCCTTGATGGTGAAAGAGCATGCCCTCCTGAAGATTGTGGAGGTGTGGGAGGATATCTTGAACTGTTAGAAATAAAAGAAAATAAAAATCATCCTGAATATGAGGAAAGAATTGTTGAATGGCTTGGAGAAGATTTTGACCCAGAATATTTTGATATCAATGAAGTTAATAAATGGTTGAAAAAACTTCGATTGTAATCAAAAGACATATTTCAAAATTTAACCGAAAATACTAATTAGAGATAATATGCAGGAATCTTATAAACTGTGCATGAGTTTATTTTATCCTTTCCAAAATCATTTAAAGTTACCATAATAGCTACATCTGGCTTGTAGGTGTTTATGAAACTATAAAATGCTTTTCCAGGCTTTGTTTCTGTAAGTTTTACCTCAATTGGAATTAAGTCTTCATTTTTCATCAGAATAAAATCTATTTCAGCTTTTCCTGTTGTTCGCCAGTATTTTATGGAATAATCGGAAGTAAAAAGTTCCCTAAAAACAAAATTTTCCAGCAGGCCACCGTTGTCGGCTCTATAATCAAATTTTGTAAAATTGTTTAAAATGGCGTTTCTTAATCCTAAATCCAAAAAATATATTTTTGGTGCTTTTCTTAACTCTGTAACCATATTTCGATAAAAAGGGCGAAGAAGATGAATAATATAAGTGTGGCGTAATATTGCAAGATATTCCTCGACTTTTTGAAAAGATATCTTTAACGATGATGATAAGCTGGATATGGAAAGCATGGAAGCATTTCTAAAAGCAAGCATTCTAAGTAAATCCTCAAATTTTGCTATCTCCTTTATTCCAAAATGTGCTGTAACATCCTTTTCAATATAAAGTGAATATATGTTTTTCAAAATCAATTCCTTTATTTCTCTGCTATCAGTTTTTATAACTTCTGGATATCCTCCAAAGATGAGGTATTCTTTTAACAAGCTTAAAAATTCCTGCTGGAATGAAGGAGGTTGTGGTTCATCTCCATCCATTGCTTTTTTAAAACTTTCATTTTTTTCTCTAAAAATTCTCGCAAGCCCTTCATCTCTAGCCATCAAAAATTCTTCAAAATCGAAAGAAAAAAGCTCAAAAATGAAGGCTCTTCCAACCATAAAGGGAAGAATATTTTCTTTTAATTCCAAAGAAGATGAGCCAGAAAAGAATATTTTTACATCTGGAAACTCATCGTATATAATTTTTAATACCTCTCCAGCATTTTTAACACGTTGAATTTCGTCCAAAAACAGAAACAGCTTTCCTTCTTTTTTATATCTCGTAACAATATCAAGAGGATTTTCTTCCATTGCTCGCCTAATATCAATCAAATCCAGATTAACAAATGATTTCTGTCCCCTTATGCCATCATAAATCTTCTTCAGCAACGTTGTTTTCCCAACCTGCCTAGCCCCTTTTATTCCTATCAGCTCTCTCCTGTCCAATAATTTTGCAAGCTCATCCTCAATTTTTCGTCTATAAATTTTATTTTTTTCTAACATTTAAGTCTATAATTTTTAAGAATTATTTAAAAATTATGCTATAATTTTGTAACGTAAGCTTTCCTTCTTCCTTTATTTCCATCATAATGCACATCACTCAATAAATAACAGAAAAAGCTTTAATAAAAAAACATCATAAAAAATGTGAGATTGTTTCTTAAACTGGAGGGAAAATTAATTAAGTATTTATAGACTGTAAATTTATTATTTAATGCGTTTGACCTTGGAGTTTGAGAGTAACGAACAAATTGTTTTACCTTTGCATTATAACTATTACATCCAAAGTTTTCTTTATCGCCACATTTCTCCAGAGCTGGGTAAATTTTTACATGATCATGGCTTTACATTAGAAAAAAGAAAATTTAAAATGTTCACTTTTTCAAGATTGCAAGGCAAATACAAAATATTGAAAGATAAAATCAAATTTTCTCCACCTGTATATCTCACAATAAGTTCTCCTTTGGATAGATTTATTAGCGAGTTAGGAAACACTCTCCTCAAAACAGATAATTTAGAGTTAGTTAAAAACAAAGTTCATGTTGAATCAATAAAAGTTCACCCTGAGCCAGAGATAAAAGATGAAATAAAAATAAAAACGCTTTCTCCAGTGGTTGTTTACAGCACTTTAGCAACAAAAGATGGCAAAAAGAAAACATATTATTATTCGCCATATGAAAAAGAATTTACCGAATTAATAGATAAAAACTTGAGAAAAAAATATGAAGCATTACACAGAAAGAAACCGAGAGCAAGAAAATTGAAAATAAAAATTGCAAGCAAGCCAAAGGAAAAAATCCTTCTGTATAGAGACACAGTAATCAAAGGCTGGCTCGGGACTTTTATCTTAAATGGTAATCGAAAATTACTTAAATTAGGTTATTATAGTGGATTAGGGAGTAAAAACTCCCAAGGATTTGGAATGTTTGAGGTTGTGGAATGATAGAGGCGATAAAGGAGATTGGAGATTATGTAAGGAAAAAAGAGAATAAAAGCGAGATTGAAATTTTTTCTGATAAAGCAAAACTTACTAAAAAAACGAAAAAAGTGTTATGCATTTTTCTGCATAAAGAGAATGGTGAGTATCACTATAAAAAAGTGATTCCAGAAAAATATTCCCCAGATAAAATGATTCTTTATCGAGGCGGATCGTCGAGAGGAACGGATATTCTCCCCTCCTCTATAATAACCGAGATTAATAAGACTTTTGAAAATAAAATTATAAAATGGTTCGAGAAAAAGGAAGAAAAGGAGCTAAAAAAGATTGAAAAAGTTTTAGAAAATAATAAAGAAAAAATATTAGAGGAATTGTCGAGAGAATATGAAAATCTGCATAAAAACGAAAAAAACAATGTATTGTTGACAATAAAAATAGAGGAAAATGATAAAGAGAAACACCTTGGAGAAATTGAAATATTTAGGAATATTTTAGTTGAGGACACAGTTAAAAGGTATTATTTTCTAAAATCAATTGGAGAATCAAAAGGTACAGGCATATGTTATCTATGTAATACCCAAAAAGAAGTATATGGTTTTGTTTTACCCTCCTTTGGTTTCTCTTTCGCTACAGCAGATAAATGTGGATTTATGCCTTCATTTATTCAAACTGACCATTGGAAGGATATTCCAATTTGTGAAAATTGTGCGATATCTTTAGAAATAGGAAAAAGATTTTTAGATGAACATTTAAATTTCCCAAAGAAAAACGAGAATAACTTTTTTGGGTGTAGATACTATGTAATACCTAAATTTATATTTAAAGAGATGTTTGACGAGCTGTATAGGTATATTGAGTTTTTTAAAGATAAAGAATACGAAGAGGGTCTTTTGAGTAAGGAAGACTGGTTAGAAAAAACACTTGAAGAAAAAGAAGATATTTTAAGATTAATTTTTGTGTTTTATACTCAAAAAGGTGGTGGTAAGTATATTGATATTGTTCAATATGTGGAAGATGTTCTTCCATCTTGGATTAGAAGAATAGATAATGCCCAAAAGAATATTAGGAAAATGAGAATCTTTCAAGAAGATAACATCAAGAAAATATTGGGAAGAAAATGGGTTGGAGATTTTGTAACAGGACTTAAAGGAGAAAAAGGATTAAACAAAAACAACTGGTATGCAGTATTTGCGAGAAGTTTCTTTCCATATTCAAAAACACATGGAGTGTATGACAAGCAATTTAGAGATATAATCGGTTTCATTCTTTCAAATAAAAAAGTAGATAGAGATTTTGTAATCCCGGCATTTATAAGAGAAATAAAGGAAACAGTGAAAAAGAAGGAAGGAAAAAGAGATTATTATAAAATGAAGGTGCTGTGTTTGAAGGCTTTTATGTTTTATTTATTTTTAAAAGAGTTAAATTTGTTTAGAGGTGAAAAAATGGAGGAGAAAATCGAAGAGAAAGATATAGAAGAAAATAGGGGAAAGTTTGAAGAGAAGATAGATAACTTCTTTAAAGAGTATTGTTTTGATGACCCAGCAAAAAAAGCAGCTTTTTCTGTAGGAATGCTTGTTGATTATTTACTGTGGGTGCAACGCACAGAGAAGAAGAGCGAATTTGGGCAAGAGCCATTTTGGAGTAAACTGCACGGATTAGTATTGGATGAAAGAAAAATGAAAAATATTTTCAGAGAAGCAATTGCTAAATTAAGGCAGTATAGGAAAACTTTTCCATCACTTGAAAAAATCGCTGGAAAATATTTAGCAGAGGCTGAAGGAAAATGGAAACTATCTCAAGAAGAAATAAGTTATTATTTTGCATTGGGAATGACATTAAGAAATATTTTCTCTTTTGAAAAGAATGAAAAATCTAATGGAGGTGAATAAAAATGGAAATAAAAAATAGATCGGAACTTGTGTTTTTGTATGATGTAAGAAATGCCAACCCCAACGGTGATCCGGATGAAAATAAGCCAAGGATAGACGAGGAAACTAATATAAATATTGTAACTGATGTGAGGTTGAAAAGAACAATAAGGGACTATTTATATCACTATAAAGGATACAATGGTAGTAACGAAAAAGATATTTTTGTGAGAGAAATAGAATATGAACCAGGAAAAATACAAGATGCAAAAATGAGGGCTAAGGATTTCGATAATGACCCTGAAAAAATACTTAATATTTGTATTGACGTAAGATTATTTGGAGGGACGATTCCAATTACTATAAAGAAAAAAGATGAGAAAGGAGAAGAAAAAGAGGTGGGTAGTTCCATAACTTTGACTGGACCCGTTCAATTTGGATTTGGGAGATCCTTACATAAAGTTGAAGTTAAGTATATCAAAGGAACAGGTGCATTTGCTTCTGAAGCAGGGAAGGAGCAAAAGACATTCAGAGAAGAATATATTCTTCCGTATTCGTTGATTTGCTTTTATGGTGTAATAAATGAAAATGCAGCAAAAAGTACAAAACTAACAGAAGAAGATGTGAATGAATTGCTCGATGGCATATGGAATGGAACGAAAAACCTTATAACAAGAAGTAAATTTGGACAAATACCGCGATTTCTACTGAGAGTTATTTATGAGGTGGATAATTACCATATCGGAGACTTAGATAAAAATATAAAATTATTGGATAACGAAGGAAAAGAAGTTGATAGAGATGGAAAAGATGGAAAACCCCTTAGAAGTATTGAGGATGTAAAATTGGACTTAACTGAGTTAATAAACATACTTAAAAGAGAAAGAAATAAAATAAAAGAAATACAAATAGAAGTAAATAATGACGTTGTGTTTAAACTTGGTGACGAAGAAAAGAAGAGCAAAAAAGAATTAATAAATGCTTTAAGTAACATTCCAGAATTGAAAGACAAAATAAAACCATTAGACCTAGATAAATAAGAAAAAATGTCAACTATAGATAAAGTACTGGTATTCGATATCTGGGGAGATTATGCACATTTTAGAAGAGGGTATACCACAACCTCCCCTTTAACTTATCCATTCCCAACAAGAACTGCTCTTTCAGGAATGATGGCGGCTATATTGGGACTACCCAGAGATAGTTACTATGAGCTTTTTGGAAAAGATAAAAGCGCATTTGCAATACAAATAATAAACCCGATAAAGAAAATAAGGATTATCCAAAATCTTATAGATACAAAACATGGGTATACTCCGTGGGAAATTCAAATAAAAGGACAAGCACCGAGAACACAAATATCTTTTGAGTATGTTAAAAATCCAAAATATAGGGTTTATGTATGGTCAAAAGAGTGTTTTAATGAATTGAAATCGTTAATTGAAGAACATAAATCGAAATATACTCTATATCTTGGTATTTCAGAGTGTATATCAAATTTTGAATACATAGGGGTTGGTAATGTTGAGAGAAAAATTGCAAATGGTGTTGAAATAGAAATATCCACAATAATAAAAAATGAGGGAGTTATAGAAATAAAACCAGAAGAGGGAAAAAAATATGGAAAAATTAAGATGCCCGGTTTCATGAATAAAAAAAGAGTAGTGCAAGAATTCATAGAGGTAATATATGAGGAGAATGGGAAAACTATAAAAATAACCAGAGGAGAATATTATAAAATAAAAAATCTTAACGAGAATGTCAATGTTTCATTTTTTTAAATTAAAATCTCATAAAAATGACACTGACTACAAAATACTTTATAGACATTTAAAGAACGTTGGAGAGATATCTAAAAAAATTATATTAGGTAAAAAAATCAAAAACCAAAAATTATTTGCAGAAATTGCTTATCTGATAGGAATTTCTCATGACTTTGCAAAAGCCACAACATATTTTCAAGAATATCTTGAAAAAGGTAAAAAAACAAAAAAAGCTTATCATGGGAAATTATCCTCAATTTTTGGATATTTTTTGGTAAAGAAGTATCTAGAATGGAAAAACATTCCAAATGATATCGCTTTGATAGCATGGCTTGTGATAACGAAACATCATAGCGATATCATGGACTTGATGGGTACACAAGGAGAATTAGATGAATTAGATGAGATAGAGGTAGAAAAAGAACAAATAAGAGATATAAAACAAAATCATCTTGATGAAATAGAGGCCATATACAAGGATTTGAGCCCAATTGAAATAAATTTGGAAGAATTTTTTGATGAATTTGATGATATTTGTAAAGAAATAAAAGAAAAAGGTGAGGAATTAGTAATGGAGGGAAAACTAAAAAACTACTTTTTCGTTTTATTTTTTTATTCTGTTTTGTTAGATGCGGATAAGCTGGATGCCTCTGATACTGGAGAATCAGTTCTCAGAAGAAGATGGAAAAATATTCCATCAGATTTAGTTGATAGGTATAAAAAAATAAAATTTGGGAAGCCTATTGCAAACATAGATATTTTGAGAGATAAAGCATATAATGAAGTTATTTCAAATCTAAAGCATATAGATTTGGAAATGGATAGAATATTTTCGATAGAGTTGCCTACTGGTTGCGGAAAGACATTAACAGCTTTTTCTTTTGCACTCAAATTAAGAGAAATAATAAAAGATAAACAAAACTTCATACCAAGAATTATTTATTCTCTCCCATTTTTAAGCATCATTGAGCAAAATGCTGAAGTTTTGGCTGAAGTTTTGGCTGAACAAGCCGGCATCTTATGGGAAAAATTGTTTAGAATGGGGAAAAAAGAAGTAATGGAGAAACTTGAATATGCAATACCTTCTGATTTACTCTTAAAACATCATCACCTTATAGATATTAGGTATAGAACACAGAATGAAGATTTAGAAAGAGATGTATGGAAATCTTTATTATTAATAGAAGGTTGGCATTCAGAGATAATAATTACAACCTTTATCCAGTTTTTCCATAGTTTAATTACAAATAGGAATAGAGCAGCAAGAAAATTTCATAACATGATAAATAGCATAATTATTTTAGACGAAGTACAGTCTATTCCCTACGAATATTGGCTTTTGATAAGAGAATCTTTGAAATATTTAGCATATGAATATAATTGTTGGATTATTTTAATAACGGCAACGCAACCCTTCATTTTTAGAGAGAACGAGATCAAGCCTCTAATAAAAGATAAGGAAAAATATTTTAAAGAATTTAAAAGATCGAAATATGTAATCGAATTGAAGGAAAAGAGTTTTGAGGATTTCAAGAACGAAATCCTACGACAAATATTAAATAATGAAAACAAAGATATAATGGTTGTTGTAAATACAATAGATTCGTCAAAGGAATTGTATAAATTCTTAAGAAAAGAACTAGAAAAGGAGTATGGTAAGTCAAAAGTTGGTGAAGAAGGAATAGCAGAATTTAAACAAACAATGCTTGTAAATCTTTCGACCCATATATTGCCTTTTCATAGATTAGAAAGAATAAAAAAGATAAAGACGGAGAAAAATAAAAGAAAAATAATAATTACAACACAACTAATAGAGGCAGGAGTTGATATCAGTGTTGACATTATTTATAGAGATTTAGCACCACTCGACTGCGTTATCCAGACTGGTGGGAGATGCAATAGAAACAATGAGAAAAGAGAGAAGGGAATATGTAAAATTGTTAATTTAATAGATGAAAATAACAAAAATAAAAGATTTTCTCGTATTTACGATAGTACTTTAATTGGCGCAACTACGGATATATTAGAACAAATATTAATTAAAAAAGGTAAAATAATCGAGGAAAAAGATTTCGTTGGACTTGTCACAAGTTATTTCGAAAGAATTTTAGAAAGAGGTAGCAATGACCCATCTAAAGACAAAATCAATGCAATGAGATGGTTAAAGTTTTCGGAAATTGCTGAATTTAAACTTATAAAAGAAGAATACCAAAAAATTGATGTATTTGTAGAAATAGATGATAATGCGAAAAAGATATGGAAGGAATACAAGAAGATAAAAGAAATAGAGAACAGACTTAAAAGAAGGGAGGAACTCCTGAGAATGAAAAAAGAATTTTATAACTATATCATCTCAGTAGATAAGAAAAAAGCAGAAAAATCTTTAGTGGAGCCATATCTGGGATATGTAACCAAAGAAGGGTATGATATCGAGACAGGATATAGATATCTTAAAGATAACGCATTAATAATTTAAAATGTCCTCTATAATTCCTACCCTAATATGGTACTACTACATCTGCCTCAGAGAAGTTTGGCTTATGGCTCATGAGATAAATCCTGAGCAAGATAATCCTTTAGTAGAACTAGGAAGAATATTTCATGAATATGCATATAAAAGGGAGAAGAGGGAAATTTCTTTGAATGGAATGAAGTTGGATTTATTGAAAAGAGGAGAAAATGACTATATCATTTGCGAAGTAAAGAAATCATCTAGATTTGAATTATCTGCAAAAATGCAATTAGCTTATTATCTGTATAAACTAAAAAGAATGGGAATAGAAGCAAAGGGTGAATTGCTTATACCAAAGGAAAAGAAAAGAATTAGGATAGAATTAAATGAAGAATTGGAAAAGGAAATTGAGAAAACAGTTGAACACATTAAAAAAATTATTGCTAAAGAAAAACCACCTCCACCAAGAAAAACAAAATATTGTAGAAAATGTGCATACCGATATTTTTGTTGGGCATAGGTGAGTAAAATGAAAAGAACAATTTATATATTTTCAAACGGTGAGTTGAAAAGGCAACAAAATACCTTATATTTTGAAGGAGAAAAGGGAAGGAAATATTTACCTGTAGAAAATGTGGCTGAATTTATGATTTTTGGAGAAGTTACTATAAATAAAAAATTGCTGGAATTTTTATCTCAACAAGAAATTATACTCCATTTTTTTAATTACTATGGATATTATGTTGGAAGTTATTATCCAAGAGAGCATTATAATTCTGGATACATGATTTTAAAACAAGCTGAATATTATTTGGATAAAGAGAAAAGATTGGAACTTGCGAGAAAATTTGTGGAAGGAGCAATAGCAAACATGCTCCGCGTTTTAAAATACTATAATGCTCGTAGTGTTTCTCTAAATAAGTATATAGAGAATATTGAGGAATTGCAAAGAGAGGTTTCTCTTCAATACACAATAGAAAAGTTAATGGCAATCGAAGGTAACATAAGAAATTGTTACTACGAAGCATTTAACGAAATTATAAAAAGCGAGAAATTTGTTTTTGATAAAAGGAGTAAAAGACCACCCAAAACAAGAATAAATACGCTAATAAGTTTTGGAAATGGTTTGTTGTATACTGTTGTATTAGGAGAGGTATATAAAACACATTTAGACCCACGCATAGGTTTTTTGCATGCAACAAATTTCAGAAGATTTACCTTAAACTTGGATATAGCTGAGGTATTTAAACCCATTATTGTAGACAGAACTATATTTTACTTGCTAAATAAGGAAATGCTAGGGGATGAACATTTTATGAAAGAATTAAACAAAGTGTATTTAAATGAAAAAGGAAGAACTATTTTTGTAAGAGAATTTGAAAATAAACTAAAATCAACAATAAAACATGATAAGCTAGGAAGAAATGTGTCTTATCGTCGCCTTATAAGAATGGAATTATATAAGTTGCAGAAACATTTGATGGAAGAAGAAAAATACAAGCCCTTCATTGCGAGGTGGTAAAATATATCTCATAATGGTTTATGATATAAGTGAGAAAAGAGTAAATAAGGTTCTCAAGATTGCAAGAAAATATCTTAATTGGATTCAAAATTCAGTGTTGGAGGGAGAGATTTCAGATGTAGGCTTTGCTAAATTAAAATTGGAGCTTAAAGAAACGATTAATCCGGAAGAGGATTCGATTGTATTTTACATAATGAGAACCACCAAATATACAAAAAGAGAGGTTATGGGGATTCAAAAAGGCGGAGAAGAAATGATTATATAGTTTCTCCGTCGAATTACAATAGTGCAAAATATTAGAAGGATAGACGAAAATTTTTAAGAGAAAAGTGTTAAAATGTGCCTTTTTTACTACGATAACTATTAAAACTCGATAAAATTTAAAGATAAGAACACCTGAGTGAACGAGTTTATAGAATACCTATAAGGGATTGAAACTGGAAATTCAGGGGCAACAGATGTAAGCAATGGAGAGTTTATAGAATACCTATAAGGGATTGAAACTATGTCTGCATTGTTCACCTCCTCAGAGGGGATGGGTTTATAGAATACCTATAAGGGATTGAAACTGAAGTAACAGATTATAGAGAATATATTTTCAATTCCGTTTATAGAATACCTATAAGGGATTGAAACTTCTTCTGCTGGATTTACTTCAGGAACTATTGTAAAGTTTATAGAATACCTATAAGGGATTGAAACATTTGAAAAACTTTGCCATCTGTCACCCTGACAAAAGTTTATAGAATACCTATAAGGGATTGAAACTTCATTTTATGATGGAGATGGAAATTCAATTTATCAAGTTTATAGAATACCTATAAGGGATTGAAACCAAAATAATAGATATCAGACAGCAAAAATGGGAAGAGTTTATAGAATACCTATAAGGGATTGAAACTGCTGAGAGTAGGGGATATTGGAAAAGAAATCAAAGGTTTATAGAATACCTATAAGGGATTGAAACGATAATGTCTCAGCAATCAGTATAAATAAGTTAAAAGTTTATAGAATACCTATAAGGGATTGAAACCCATCTATGCTGATTTTTTCTGGAACAATCGCATAATGTTTATAGAATACCTATAAGGGATTGAAACTCTTCTTTATACAGGAGTTTCATCGGGAACAGGTAGGTTTATAGAATACCTATAAGGGATTGAAACTTTATTTTATCGCTTCATCAATTCTTTTTATCAAATCGTTTATAGAATACCTATAAGGGATTGAAACCATACTATATAAAAGCAGAATAAGAAGAAGAGCAGGGTTTATAGAATACCTATAAGGGATTGAAACACCAATTAAGATTATCATTCACTATTAATGATATGTGTTTATAGAATACCTATAAGGGATTGAAACAATATTTCTACAAGTGATAATTTTTATGCACTTATGTTTATAGAATACCTATAAGGGATTGAAACTGTAGTTGATGAAGCTAACAATGTTGTATCAAGTTCGTTTATAGAATACCTATAAGGGATTGAAACATACGAGCAAAAGACAAATATACATGGCAAAAAGCGTTTATAGAATACCTATAAGGGATTGAAACTATATCCATCTGGATCTGTGCTTTCATCAATAAAAGTTTATAGAATACCTATAAGGGATTGAAACTAGGATAATCCATTCCATTCTGCTTCAATATATTGCGTTTATAGAATACCTATAAGGGATTGAAACTCATAATACTTGTTATTGTCTTTGTTGTAGCAATGTGTTTATAGAATACCTATAAGGGATTGAAACAAAATCACAGATATTGCTTTTCCTACTTCTCCTAAAGTTTATAGAATACCTATAAGGGATTGAAACTCTCAATTGTCGGTAAACCTTCCTGCATCGTTGTAAGTTTATAGAATACCTATAAGGGATTGAAACTAGAAACAAATAATGATATTCCGAAATATATCAAAAGTTTATAGAATACCTATAAGGGATTGAAACAGAGAAATGGCTATTGATTATTTTTATAGTAAATCAGTTTATAGAATACCTATAAGGGATTGAAACTTAAAATTTTTCCAGCAATTCCATACGGGGCAGGAGGGTTTATAGAATACCTATAAGGGATTGAAACTAATATATGAACCCTCTGGCAATTTAACAACAAAATAGTTTATAGAATACCTATAAGGGATTGAAACGAATTAATAAGAGGTAAACCACCACCACCAAATTATAGTTTATAGAATACCTATAAGGGATTGAAACTCAAATGAAAATAAATGTTTCATATAATGGTGGAGGGTTTATAGAATACCTATAAGGGATTGAAACTAGAACTGATGATGGAACACTCACACAACTTGATGAGTTTATAGAATACCTATAAGGGATTGAAACTCGTATAGGTATTGCAAGAGCATCGTCATTAAATGCGTTTATAGAATACCTATAAGGGATTGAAACTGATGATGATACGGGCACTTATGCAAGCTCTACGGTGTTTATAGAATACCTATAAGGGATTGAAACCTAAAAAAGGTTTTTTGGGAACTATTAAAGAGTTGTGTTTATAGAATACCTATAAGGGATTGAAACTTTTCTTCTTTGTATGGTAACACGTCTGTAACAGTACGTTTATAGAATACCTATAAGGGATTGAAACTGACTTATCTCGCTATTTAACATCAGAAGACAAAACGTTTATAGAATACCTATAAGGGATTGAAACAAGGTGGATATAGGAGATATTTTTGGTAAGAAAATGAGTTTATAGAATACCTATAAGGGATTGAAACAAAGCAAAGATAAAAAAAGCAAAGGAGGAAGGAGGCAGTTTATAGAATACCTATAAGGGATTGAAACACTGTTGCCATCTTAATATCCAATCATCATTATTGGGTTTATAGAATACCTATAAGGGATTGAAACTGGAAAAAAGCATCAAAACCATACCTGCAATAGTTAAGTTTATAGAATACCTATAAGGGATTGAAACTATTTTGCTTCCAGCACTTGCAAAAATAGAAGGGGAGTTTATAGAATACCTATAAGGGATTGAAACGAGAATATGAGCCATGCACTGGTGTTATTTCTGAAGAGTTTATAGAATACCTATAAGGGATTGAAACTCTGGTAGATATGATGTAACATAGTCTACCAAGTAGTTTATAGAATACCTATAAGGGATTGAAACCAAATTCTGCAGGTCATCTTAATCTTCTTTTTTAAAGTTTATAGAATACCTATAAGGGATTGAAACCACTTCCCAAAATCTGATAAACTTTAAAGGCAGGTGTTTATAGAATACCTATAAGGGATTGAAACTTCATAGAAGCACCCCATCGCCAGACAGATCAATCAGTTTATAGAATACCTATAAGGGATTGAAACTCCATTTCGGGCGTTAGCAAAGTGGATAAAGGAAGGGTTTATAGAATACCTATAAGGGATTGAAACAAAAAATTGATACATTAAAACTACTGGAATTAATAGGTTTATAGAATACCTATAAGGGATTGAAACAAAAAATTGATACATTAAAACTACTGGAATTAATAGGTTTATAGAATACCTATAAGGGATTGAAACTTCACTCTGTCCAGTTCATCCTCAAGACCATATTTTGTTTATAGAATACCTATAAGGGATTGAAACATATAGGTGAATTTGTTGGAAACGCACCATCTGTAAGTTTATAGAATACCTATAAGGGATTGAAACTTGGACTTCGGATGGAATTCTCTGGATTGGCTCGAAGTTTATAGAATACCTATAAGGGATTGAAACCGGATCCTCTATGCCAAAATAATTATCCAGCTCTTGGTTTATAGAATACCTATAAGGGATTGAAACTGATGAAAATGGATTACAATACTGTCCAGCATACTACGTTTATAGAATACCTATAAGGGATTGAAACTGAAATCAGCAAAATTGAAATGATTGCAAGGGAGATGTTTATAGAATACCTATAAGGGATTGAAACACATATCTGAAACACCAATTACCAATTCTACGATAAAGTTTATAGAATACCTATAAGGGATTGAAACTGAATTTTATCAAAGATTTTGTATCTAAAGACAAAAGTTTATAGAATACCTATAAGGGATTGAAACAGTGCTATCTCTACATCTGTTTCGCTTTCTCTTTTTAAGTTTATAGAATACCTATAAGGGATTGAAACCGGTGAAGGTAATAGATGTAACAGTGATTGTATAAGTTTATAGAATACCTATAAGGGATTGAAACAAGGATTTATATAATGAAATTAAAAGGTGGAATGCAAGTTTATAGAATACCTATAAGGGATTGAAACAGTGCTATCTCTACATCTGTTTCGCTTTCTCTTTTTAAGTTTATAGAATACCTATAAGGGATTGAAACTGGTTTTAAATGATGAATTTATATTTTTCATAACTAGTTTATAGATACCTATAAAGGTTGAAATGTATTAAAAAGAAAACATTGAATTTCATTTCTCTCTTTTTCTCATTAAATTTACAAAAACATCAATTATTTAAAGAGTTTTTATTATAAATATTGAAGATGTTCAAGAAAAAACTCCAGAAAATAGGAGACATTGCAATAGAAACAAATTTTGCAAAACAGGTGATACATCAGATAAAAAACAATAAAATTTTCAGAATTATATATGATGAAATGGAGAGAATAATTGCAAAAAAAATTATGGATGAAGTGGTCAGATATCCAATTCCAAAACATGTTGCAATAATAATGGATGGAAACAGGAGATATGCTCTTATGCAAGGAATGCCACCTCAAAAAGGGCATGAAATGGGAAAGGATAAACTTGGGGAGGTTATTGAGTGGTGCTACGAACTTGGTGTAAAAATATTGACTGTTTTTGCATTTTCAACAGATAATTTCAAAAGGTCAAAAAAGGAAGTTGAACATCTAATGAATTTATTTGAAAAAGATTTACAAAAACTTGCAAATGAAGAAAAGATAAAGGAAAAGAAAGTGAGAATAAAGGTGATAGGTCAAATTGACCTGCTCCCTGAAAATGTTAGAAGGGCAGCAGAAGAAGTTATGGAAAAAACAAAGGATTATGATGAGTATTATTTTAACATTGCAATAGGTTATGGAGGAAGAGAAGAAATTATTGATGCCTTAAAAAAGATCGTCAGAGAAGTTGAAAAAGGAAAAATATCTCCAGATGAAATAGATAAGGAACTTCTTTCTTCATATCTTTATACATCTCACCTTCCAATTCCAGATCCTGATCTGGTGCTGAGAACCTCGGGAGAGGAAAGAATATCAAATTTTTTACTATGGCAACTTGCTTACTCTGAACTTTATTTTGCAGATGTTTACTGGCCAGCATTCAAAAAAACAGATTTTTTGAAGGCAATTCAATCCTATCAGAGGAGGCAGAGAAGATATGGGAAATAAAATTTCTCAATTATTGTTTGTATTAGGCATTATACTTCTGATAATTTCTTTTATAGAAGGCGAGTCAAAAGCTGGAGTTTTTTTAATCTTCCCATTTATTTATGGAAGTGGAATTTTGAGTTTAGCAGGCATTATTCTAATTTTTTTATCAATAGCCATATTCCTTTTTTCCATTCCTGAAAAATTTGATGATGAAATAAAAATTTTGGGAGAAGATTTACAAACAAACAAAAAAGCAGGAGGTATAATTCTTTTGGGACCAATTCCAATATTTTTTTCAAATGATTGGAGTATGGTAAAAATTTTGGGAATAATTGCCCTTGTTTTTATTTTAATTATAATTATTTTTTTACTGAGTTTAACGAATTTCTAATCTAAGTAATTTCTAATCTAAGCAACTCTCCCCATTCTGAAAGCCCCAGTAAGTCGTATTTCATCTTCCTCCAGTAAATAATCAATCCAGTGACGGGAAATAACTTCTCCGCATCCCTGAACACGGAGCTGGAGTCTTGCTCCCTCCTCCCTCAATTCTATAACTCCATCCATTAAATGTTTTATTGTTTGAACCTCTATTTCCTCATGCATCCCTCTTGTCATGCTGAACATTGAGGTTGCATTCATTCTTTTGCACATACCACTCAATACCTGCAAAAATCTGAAAACAGCTTTTGCATCTGAATATACAATAAGAGTTGAGAGAGAATCGAAAATTACCCTGTAATTTCCTTCTTTTTCCCTCATTGTTTGTATAACTGAAGATGCTATTCTTTCCCTGTTTATTGGACTGTCGATGAAAGTAACCCATTTGCTTTTCTCCTTTAATTCAACACTTGGAGAATATACATCAATGAACTTTACCAAACCATTTTTTTCATATTCAGCATACCTTCCATCCAGTTTTCTCATTTCCTCACTCAAATCTCTGAAAGGTTTGTCAGTCAGAACAAATATTATTCTATCTCCTTCAGCAAGCCCTGAAAGTGCAAATCTCTTCAATATTATCTCTTTCCCTATGAACGGAGTTGCATATATCAGGACATTGCTCTTTACAGGTATACCTCCCTTTAAAAGCTCGTCTATTCTGTCTATTCCTGTTTTAGCGAGCATTTAAATCCTCCACTATTCTGTTAGCCATCAATTCAAAAGCTTCATAAACGCCCTTGCCTTCAGTGGCAATGGTTTCAACAACAGTTGCATCTTTTAATCCCATTCTTTCCTTTATCTCATCTCCCTTCAGAGCATTTGGCAAATCCTGTTTGTTTGCAACAATTATATATGGAATATTTTTAAATTCACCAAGAATTTTTTTTGCAAAATCAAATTCTTCTGGTTTAGTCGAATCCACAACCAAAAAAACTCCTTTCGAAGAAACTCCTATTTTATTCAACAAAGGCAAGAATCTTTCCTGTCCAGGTATTCCAAAAATTTCTGCTCTATATCCCTTATAATCAACTATTCCATATTCAACTCCAACAGTCGCCCCAAGTCTTTCCACTGGTGTGAATTTATGGGCTATGGATTTAATAAAAGTTGTTTTGCCTGAATAAAATGGTCCAACAACACTTATTTTTGGTATATATATCCTTATTCCCTCTGGTTTAAAAATCTTGAATTCCAGCTTTTTCCCCTCACTATCTGACCAGTCAACCTTTTTTATAAACATCCTCTGACGCATTATTGTATCTCCTATATTATTCACCTCAATAATTGCATTGAAAATCCTTTTCATCCTATACATTACAGATTCTTTGTATGGCCATGCAATAAAATTATAAATTGATGAAAATCCCTCTCCAGAGAGTATATCATTTATTCTTTCTATTCCTGATAATGTCTTTTTTTCCCCACACATATCCATTATGTTTGAGAGTGAATCAAAAACAATTATACCTTTTCCTTTAATATTTTCTATTATCTCCATGAGAACATCCTCATAACTTTCTATGTCATGTGGTTCCTCAACAACATACTTTTTATCTGTTGGTGCTCCAATGAGAGAAGAATATCCATCAACTATTATGAGGTTATCATATTTATCAAGATTCCAATTGAATTCATTGAAAACTTTATCAACAATTTTTGGAGAACTTTCAGAAACAACATATATCCCATACAAACCATTTTCCAGATTTTTATGCAAAACATGTATTCCTATATTACTTTCCTCAACACCTGGCTCAACATGAAAGAGTAGAGATTTTCCTTCTGGTATTCCATTCAGAAATTCATCCAGTTTTGGAATTCCTGTTAAAATCATTTTTTCTCACTCAAAAAATCCCCAATTTTTTTTGCAGATTTTTCTATTACATCATAAACATCGCTCTTGTTTGCAGAGGTTATTACAGCAAGCAAAGCATTTGGTCCAGCGCCAACAACAATTATTTTTTTATTCTTTCCATCAACAACAACTTTTTTTGGCACTCCCCCTTTTATTTCATCCATTGCAACTTCAGCAGAACTTAAAAGAGTTGCAGACATTGCTGCAAAAGTTTCTGGATGTATATCCTTTGTTTTTGAATGTATTAACATCCCATCTCTCGACACTATACAACTTCCTTCAATGTCTGCCTCCGCCTCCAAGTCGCCAAGCAATCTTTTATAATCATCTTTTTTCATGTTGTCAAAAATATTATAAAAGGCTAATAAATTTTTCTAAAAGTTTCAATAACCCTATTTTTCCTCCTTTCCATAAAGGATTGCATCAATCAAAACAGCAATCACCCCCGTCAGAAAAACCATATCAAGTATTGAAGCACCCCCTATGCTTGCAACAGTTGTTTTACCAACTTCTATTTTTAAAAGCTCTTTCAGATGAAATAAATCTGCACCTATAAGAACTCCAATTGTACCTGAAGAATATGCAACTGATGCTGATTTTTTCTTGCTTTTTAATCCAGTCAACACAGAATATATGCTCGCAACAACAGGGGGAATTAGCCAGTATGGAAAATCTGATACAATTCCCTTTCTTGTTACATAAGTAACATTATATGCAAAATAGGCAACAATTATCATTCCCAAAAAACTTCTTAAAGCCACCTTCCTTGAAAAAATCAGATACATGCTTATTAGAATAGGCAGGAGAGCACCTCCAATATTTATTGCAATAATCCAGTTTCCATATGAGAAAAGAGGGATATCAAATATGTTGTATCCAAATATTATGCAACTGAAAACAATTAAACTTGCCTCCCATCTCTTGAATCCAACCTCTTCAAATGCAGAATATATGAGTAAATAAATTAGATAGAACAGGAACGCAAATATTAACAGAATGAATATTGATGCCATCCTTTTTGAATTAAAAATAAATCTAAATATTTTGCCTTATGAAAATTTTCTTGGGTCTGCTATTTTTCCCTCTATTGCACTTGCTGTTACAGTTGCTGGTGAGGCAAGATATATCTCAGAATTTTTTGAGCCCATTCTCCCCCTGAAATTTCTATTTGTTGAAGTTATTGCAATTTCGTTTTCAGCGAGAATTCCCTCATGAGCACCCAAACAACATCCGCATCCTGGATTCATTACAACCCCCCCTGAATCAACAAATATTTTTATCAAACCTTCTTCTAGAGCTTGCCTATATATTTTCATTGAAGCAGGGAATATGAGAAATCTAACGCTCTTTTTCACTTTCCTCCCCTTCAAAATTTTTGCAGATACTCTTAAATCTTCTATCCTTCCATTTGTGCATGAGCCGAGAACTGCTTGATTTATTTCCTTTCCCTCAACATCTTCTATATTTTTAACATTATCAACAGTATGGGGACAAGCTATTTGAGGAGAAAGTTCGCTTATATCAAATTCAAAATTTTTTTCATATATGCCATCCCCTCCGCCAAAAAAAGCTGTTTTTGCTCCCATTTCCATTGACATGTTGGCAATTGTTATTTTATCTGCCAGAGACATTTTCTTAACAATTCCATGAAACTCGCAAGCTTTGTAATTTGCTCCATCTGATTTCAAATGTCCAATTATATGCAAAATTATATCTTTTGCAAAAACCATTTCCGGAAGATTTCCATTAACCTCTATTCTGTATGTTTTTGGCACCTTAAGCCATATCTTACCAGTTGCCCATACAGAAGCCATTTCTGTTGCCCCTATCCCTGTTGAAAAAGCATTCAATGCCCCATAACTGGTTGTATGGCTATCTGTTCCAACAATTAGCATCCCTTCTTGAGCATGTCCTTTCTCAATCATCACCTGATGACATATTCCATGATTTATATCATAAAAATTTTTTATTCCATTTTTTTTGACAAATTCCCTTATTATTTTATGATTTTCCGCAGTTTTTATTGTATTTGCTGGAACTCTGTGGTCAAGAATAATAACAATTTTTTCTGGAATTTTTAAAGGCAAGCCAATTTCCTCAAATTTTTTTATAACCAAAGCAGCATTATCATGGCTCATTGCTTTGTCAACAGTTGCTTCAACAATATCTCCCGCCTCAACCTTCATTCCACTTTTTTCAGATAAAATTTCTTCTGCAAGCGTCATTTTAACCTCCTTACAACATCAAGAACAGTTCCATCTCTATATTCCACGATAGCAACAATTTCATCATCAAATTCTGGTGGCTTAGGTTCGCCAACCAGATTTTTTGCCTTCTTATACAAGTCTTCAATATCGACTATGTCAATCTTTCCTTTTACCGCTTCAATCAAATCCTCTCTCTGTGGATTAACTGCTATACCTGCATCTGTAACAACAACATCAACAGTATGATGAGGAGTTGAAACTGTTGTAACTTCTTCCCTTATAACTGGCAATCTTCCTCTCAAAAGTGGGATTGTTATAACAGTAATATCACTCCCTGCAGCTGCATCCTGATGCCCTCCGATACCATGCAACAGCAATCCATCTGAGTGAGTGTTCACATTTATATTGAAATTTATATCAACTTCTGTTGCCCCTAAAAAGCATGCATTTTGTCTATTAACTACACAACCACACGTATGAGGGTCTCCAAACATTATATGGGAAACTTCCACATGGTCTGCATCATTTGCCATTGATTCAACAGCTCTCAAATCAAAACTCTGCCCATCCAAAATTTTCCTTATGGTTCCATCATGAAGCATGTCAACAACAAATCCAGTTATCCCACCCATGACAAAATCGCCGACTATCCCATTTTTCTTCATATAATCATGCAAAAACTTTGTTACCGCCAGGCTTGTTCCTCCCGCCCCCGCCTGAAAGGAGAATCCGTCTTTTATTATGCCTGCTTTTGCCAGAAATTCAACAACATTTTTTGCAATGTTAAGGCGCGACGGACTTTTTGTTATCTGCATTGTTCCTGTTTGTATGCCAGAAGGATCTCCTATTGAATCTATTTCAACCACATAATCAACATATATTTGTGGAATTGAAATGGGAGAAACTGGATATGGTTGCAAATTGTCTGTAACAACAACAACATTATCTGCATGAAATGCATCTGCATATGCAAATCCAATTGCTCCAAAAGCTGATTTGCCCATCATTCCGTTGCAATTGCCATATTCATCTGCTATTGATGCAGATATAAATGCAACATCTATGTGAAGTTCTCCACATCTTACCGCTCTTGCTCTTCCCCCATGACTACGCAATATAACAGGATTTTTCATTCCATGTTTGGAAACATATTCACCAACTGGACCATTCAAACTACCTTCTATTGATGTTACAACCCCATTTTTTATATGCTCAATTACAGGTTCATGAACAGGGAAGAGAGCAGTTGGGGCAAGCTTTATATCCTTTATTCCCATCTTTGCAATTTCATTTAAAACCTTATTTATTACATAATCTCCATTTCTCAAATGATGATGAAAGGATATAGTCATTCCATCCTCCAATCCAGTTTTCTTAATTGCATCCTTTATTGATGGAAGAACTTTTTTTTCGTCTGGAAAAACTGCTTTTAGAGGAGGAGCATATCTCCTTCCTTCTGGCTTAAAAGAAAAAGGTCCTTTATATGGTTTTAATTTTCTTCCATTTATTTCCTCTGGCAATTCTCTCCCAACTGCATTCAGCATGAGGGAAAATATGAAATAATTTATTAATTTATTGGAAGAATTTCTCAGACAATTCTGTTTTTAATTCCGTATTTCTCGCATAATCTCTTTGATTTTTCTTCAATTTCTCTCTGATATTCTTTTGGAGGAGAAAAAAAGATTCTGTAAAGTTCCTTGTATTTAGGCAGAAGTTCTGGATAATGTTTTTCTAAAAATTTGAAATAGAGAGTTTTACTGTCTGCTGGTCCTTTCCCAAACAAAGTCAAACCACCAACAAAAATAAAATCTGCTCCATATTCTTTTACAGTTCTTATAGTTTCCTCAAGTTGCTCACTCGAGTCAGATAAAAATGGCAATACAGGAATGAAACAGACACCTGTAAAAAATCCTTCTTCTTTGCATTTTCTCATTGTTTTTAATCTTTCTATTGGTTTTGGTGCTCCTGGTTCAACAAACTTAGCCAATTTTTCATCTAAAGTTGAAATGGAAAAGGAAATAATTACTCCATGTTTCAGTTTTGGTTTTAAATCATCAGGTAAAATTGCATTCTCATCAATTTCTTTTAGTATATTCAAATCTCTCAGAACAAGTTTGGACTTCGTTGCCACCTCAACAGGAAATTTGTATTTCAAAATTGTCTCAAAAATCTTTCGAGTAAGTTTATATTTTCCCTCAATTGGCATATATGGTTCTGTAGCAGAGGATACAGCAATAATTCCATACTCCCCTTTCTTTGCCCTTTTCGAAAGTTGCCTTTCCATAAGTTCTGGAGCATTTATTTTTACAGATAATGTTTTTGTCATATTCTCTCCATATTTGCTCCCCCTAATATAACAATAAATGCAATTAAATGAACAACCTGAATAAGGATTTACTGAATAATCGTCCAGGAACCAATCATCTCTCTTCCTATGTTTGTTCAGGATTGACTTCACTTGAATTTCATTTACCATTTTATTCACCAATATCTCTTACCCTCCACAAAGGATTTAATTCCTTGCTTCTTTATCTTTCTCAGGTTTTTGATGTGTGCATCCCCATGATTGGGTTTCAGAAAATCAAGTTTTCTGCATACTTCAAATTCATAACATTCCCAGCATCCTTCATATTCTCTTTTCTGGCAACATTTTCTTATTTTGCAAAATGGTGGTCCTCCTCCATTTCTGCACCCTTTACATTGCATCTTCACCATTGCTCCCAGTACTTTATAACACGTTGGATAATCCTTGAATTCTCTCGCAAATTTAGAAAACTCCTCATAAGTTTTATTAATTTTTGCCTCCCTCAATTTCTTTCTCAAATCCCTAGCCAGATTAGCAATCTCTCCTTTATAGAAAAAGCAATCGCCACAATAAAGCCCGCAGTATGCAGTTAATTCTTCTTCCTCTTCATTAACCATTTATACTCACCAATTAAAAATTTTAATTTTTTCTTGTTGTCCCTCTGGCAATTATCTGGATCTCTTATTGCTAAACCCCTTAAACTTTCAATAGTAGTGCTACGAATATTTGGCTCTTCATTATAAGCCCAGATTATTATTTCCTTGATAATTTTATCCTCTCTCTTTTTCCAATTATCGGTGGATGCAAGTTTCCTTATTTCAGAGAGAGCATCATTAAAGGAGCAAATGCCTTTTTCAATTATATCTCTAACATCATATATCATAGTTCAGCATCCTTAAGATATTTCAAGTAAATGTTTCTCACTCCATTATTGGTTTCCCTTTTCACTATTTTCCTAAATTCTGGAATAAGTTTTTCTTGTATTTCTGAATCGCTTTTTGCAATTTCAGTCAAAGCAAAAGCTGAGCTCCATCTCACAACTGTACTCTTATCTTGTGCATTTTCTAAAAGTTTTGGAATAGCTTCTTTAACTTTATCTGGAAAATTTTTGGCAACGTTACCTATTATCCTGCAAGCTTCCCATTTCACTCTGGATGCTTTGTCATTTATATGAAAAATGACAAAATTAATGCAGTTTTCAGCAAACTCAGGATTTTCTTTGGTAACATATTCTATTGCTTCCATGCAATTGCCTTTTTCTGCAATAGTTCCATTTTCAAAAAATTGAATGAGTTCATCAATCAACTCCTTATTGTTTTTCAATTCCTCAGCCAAAAGTTCAACTATCTCTTTTGGTTTTCTCTTTGATTTGAGTATTCTTTCTATTAACATTTTTTCAACCTATTACTTAGGCTGGAATGCCTTTGCTGGACATTTTTCCACGTCCATATCTGCGGGCACTTCATGCCCAAAGCAGTTTCCTTTTATCTCATCTATTGGCTCATAAAACCTGCATTCCTTACAAGTTGGCACTTTTATCACCTCCTTTCATTTTTTAAAAAATTCTTCATCTTCCTGAAGTTTGTACATTAATTCATCTATTTTTCCAAGTTTTATCAATCCAAACCCTGCATCATCTTTTCTTTTTACAACAAATAGTTTATCTCCCTGGTTTATATTCAAATCTTTCCTTAAATCCACTGGAATGGCAATCTGTCCCTTGTCACTCACGGTAACAACCCCATATACAATTCTCATTTTTGTACATCTGCCTCTCATTTCCTCACCGAAAGATTATTCTTACTTATCTTACATTAAAGAAATTTTAGTATAAAAACTTTTTGAAGATTTAAAATTAAATGGCAAAATATTATAACATGTTTTTCCTATTTCATCAATGTTTGAGATTAGAGCGAGGGACAGTCTTGCAAGAATTGGCATTTTAAAAACAGCTCATGGGAAAATAAATACTCCAACAATCCTTCCTGTCATAAACCCTCATTTTATGCCAATTCATCCACAAGAAATGGTAAAAATGGGAGCGGAGGCAATAATAACAAATTCTTATATAATTTATAATGATGAGGAATTGAGAGAGAAAGCGTTGAAGAATGGACTGCATTCCATGCTTAATTTTCACAGACCAATTATGACTGATTCTGGTTCATTTCAAATGTATATGTATGGAATAAAAATAGATGCAACTGATATAGTCCGTTTCCAGCGTGATATAGGAAGTGATATAGGAACTATACTTGATATTTTTTCTGATAAAAATGAATATGAGGAAATTGAAAAAGAAGTAAAGGAAACAATTAAAAGAGCTGAAAAAAGCATCAAAGAGAAAGGAAAAATGCTTATTGCATGCACAGTTCAAGGTGGAACCTATAGAAAACTTCGCAATTATTGTGCAAAAAAACTTGCAAAACTGAGGGCAGATGTTTATCCAATAGGCGGTGTCGTCCCCCTCATGGAAAATCAGAGATATGCAGAAATAGCTGAAATAATAATTGCAAGCAAAAAAGAATTGCCTCCTTCTAGACCAGTTCATTTATTTGGAGCGGGACATCCAATAATATTTCCAATGGCTGTACTTCTTGGGTGTGATTTATTCGACTCTGCATCATATATCAAATATGCAAAAGATAACCGCTTTATTTTTTCAGATAAAACTTTGAGAATAAACGAGATTAATGAGATGATATGCTGTTGCCCTATATGTAGTAAATATTCCATAGATGAGATAAAAGAGATGGAAAAGGAAGAGAGAATTAATAAAATCGCTCTGCACAATTTATGGCAGACATTTACTGAAATGAGGAGAATAAAGCAGGCAATAAAACAGGGAAATCTGTGGGAGATGGTTGAAAGGAGAGCAGTTTCTCATCCTTCATTGCTGGAAGCAATGGAGGTAATAAAAAATGAGAAGAAATGGCTGGAGAAATGGGAGAGTATTTCCAAAAAAAGAGCTTTTATGTATTCTGGAACGTATTCAATTCATCGCCCAATTGTTTATAGACTCCACAAAAGATTGCTTGAAAGGTATGAACCATTTTTTGAAAAAAGCGTAATATTTGGAGAAATGAATAAACCTTACAGCAAAAATAAATGGCTAACAAAAATAGAAGCAAATTGCATAGTTGAATCATTTTTTGGGGCAATACCTATTGAACTGGATGAAATTTATCCACTGGCTCAATCAATTTTTCCGTCAAAAGTTGATATTGAAACAGAAAAAGAGGCGAGAAAATTCACCAGAAAATTTTACCTTAAAATACCCCAATCATATGGCATAGATGAAGTGAATATGAAAAGCACAGATTTTGACATCAGAAAAATAAAAAGCATAGCTAACTATCAGTTTGGAAGAGGAGCAGGAGAGGCTTTATTCAGTGGGAGAATAAAAATAATAAAATCAAAGAAAACTGGAAAAATAAGAAATGTTTTTTGTGATGGAAAACATGTAGTCTCAATGAGAGCATCAGATGGTTTTTTTTCGATAAAGGCGGAGGGAGGAAAAAAACTTCATTCATATTTTAAGTATCCAAAAATGAGAGTGGTTGTTTCAGAAGAGAGCATATTATTCATAAAGGAAGGAAAAAATGTTTTTGCAAAGTTTGTTGTTGATGCATGTAAAGAACTGAGACCATATGATGAAGTTCTGGTAGTTGACGAGAGAGATGAATTAATGGCTGTTGGACAGTGCATCCTAACCAGAGAAGAAATGATTGATTTTGAGAGAGGGATGGCTGTCAAAATAAGAGAAACAGTATAAAACAATTCTTCCAAAAATTTCAATATAATTGCTTATTTTCACAATCCCATTTAAATAATAGAAAGGCATACTCACAATTAAGCCTTCACTCCACTCACTTTCTTCATATAAATCCCTCGCTTTAACTTTTATCACATAATTTCCTGCTTTCTTCCATTCATGTGTTGCATTTATTGTTTCACCCTGCCCAAATGAACCAATCCATTCTTTGCTCCCGTCGCCCCAATCAAAGCAGTAATAGAGACAATCATTGTCTTCATCTGTAGAAAAGGTTGAATAGGTATAGGGAGTGTTTATTTTCCCTTCCATACTCCCAGATGGCTTAGCGGGAATGGAAGGAGGATTATTCTCATATGGAATATCATGCAAATTTTTCCAGTTCTGCCAAACCTGCTTTTCTTCCCCATTAATTTTCCTTAATCCAAGAAGTTCATTTGCTTTCTTTTCTTTGCCTTCTTCAGCCATATCATGCAGGAAGAGCCAGCATATTATGGCAGGAGATATATCTTCTGTTGCTTCCATGAACCATGTTAAAAAATCTGCCTGTTTTTTCTCATTTCCTTCTGCCAAATGAGAACTGCTCCATCCTATTTCCGTAAATGCCACCTGCTTCCCGCCAACATGCTGCATTATTTCATCATAATAGTTCATAGGTATATCAGAAGGTTGAGTATAACTGCCAATTAAATAGGGATATGTTGTGAATGCTATTAAGTCAATTTTGTTTTTATCAAACTTATCTATTAAGAACCATGTATTTTTATCAATTAAATTCTCTACTTTAAATACCACCATCACTTTTGTATGAGGAGAAACGCTTTTTATTGCATCATATGATTCTGCGACTAAGGAAACATAATTGTCAAAATCCTCCTGATTTGGTTCATAATTATAAAACAAATCAACCTCATTTCCTATATTATAAAATGCTGGATGCCATTCCCTGCTTATGTTTCTAACATGCTCTATCCACCTATGGCGGAATTCTTCGCTCTCCAACGTTGTATTTTCTGGCATATCTGGAGGTATGTCAAGCAGAGGAGCTATCCCATATCCCTCAACATACTGCAAACTCCAGAAATTTGTATGAAAAATTGGAGTTAATTTTTCTTTATAAATTAAGTTGAGTAATGCCTGCGTGGAAGGCGAGAACAATTTTTCTTCTTCCTCCCACCATGGAACAGAAAACCACAAGTTTACCAATTCACAAACGCTTGAAGTTATGTTGTATGCTTCTTCGATATCATCAATTGTAAAATTTGGATAATTTTTTGGATTTGAAACTATCCCCATCAAAAAATTTCTTTCATTATGAAAATTTGAACTGTTTGTATTTAAAGATAGCAAAAAAATTGCCATCACCAAAATTGAAAGTGCTCGCCCCATGAAAATAAATTTTGTTGGGTATAAAAAACTATCCTTTGAGTTTGCTTTTTCTATTGCTTCATTTTAAATAAAATCCAAATAGTTTTAAATGTTCAAACATTCAAAAAACAGATGGATGAACTCATTGATTTGGCAAAGGAAGTTGTAAATGCAATAAACAATAGAATAAGAAGAGAGAGGAAAAGTAAATTTGGGAGAGAAATTTCAATGGGTGCAGATGGAACGCCAACACTTTTTGTTGATAAACTGGCAGAAGATGTTGCAATTGAAGTGATAGGAAAAAAGGCAAATATTCTATCAGAGGAAATTGGTTATATTGACAATGGCAAGGATTATACTTTTATAATTGACCCAGTAGATGGAACAAGGAATGCTGTTCATGGATTGCCATTTTATGGAATATCTCTTGCAATAGGGAAAAACAGCATTGATGATGTTGAATATGGAATAGTAAAAAATATACCAACTGGAGACGTATATGAAGGATTCAAAGGAGGGGGAGCTTTTCTGAATGGAAGAGAAATAAAAGTAAATGAAGATTATTCTGAAAGAATATATTGTCTTGTTCTGGGGGATTCAGGAAACAAAAAGACATGGAAACTGGTGAATGCAAACTGCATAAGGGCGATGGGCGCCGCCGCCATAGAAATGTGCTTGGTGGCAAGTGGTGCAGTTCACGCATATTATATGCCTCAGGAAACTCTCAGGGTTACAGATTTTTCTGCAAGTTCTCTGATAGTTAGGGAGGCGGGGGGAGAAGTATATAACGCAAATGGAGAAGTTTTGAATGGCCCTCTCAATCTGAAATTTAGAAGTAGTATTCTGGCTGTTGCCAGCAGAAAAATTATGGAGGAGTTGTTATGAAAAGGGGGTTGATTTGCAAACCATCAAAATATTCATTTTCTGTTGGAAGGAAAGTTTATCATTTAATTGGAAATGCAATGCTTGAATACAAAATAGCAGAATATATGGGGGAGAGGGGTTATTCAATTGAAGAAATAGGAAAGAAAGCAGATGAAATTTTGATTGTTGGAGGAGATGGAACTATTTTAATGACTTTACAACATACCTCAAAACCCGTTTTTCCAATAAATACAGGTAGGATAGGGTTTCTCACTGAAGTTGAAGCTAAGGAAGCTGAGGAATCCATAAAAAAGATTTTGAATAGAGAATATTACATTGAGGAAAGAATTAAGATTGGAGGAAAAATTGGGAGAAAATCTTTGCCAGATGCCTCCAATGAAATCACAATCCATACTGCAAACGTTGGCAAGATTTTATCCATAAAACTGTATGTTGATGATGTGTTAACTCAATCATTTAGTGGGGACGGACTTATAATTTCAACTCCAATGGGTTCAACAAGCTATTCTCTCTCTGCTGGGGGGCCAATTGCAGATCCAACATTAAAAATATTTATAATAGCACCAATAGCACCATTCCGCCATATTGCATCCTCTGTTGTAATTCCCTCTGTCAAAAAATTAAAGATAAAGGTTGCAAAACCTGCAAAAGTTGTAGTAGATGGAATGAGCGTTTTTGATTTCTCTCCCCGCCAGAAACTTGAAATATTTGAAGCAGAAGAAAAGGCAAGATTCATAAAGATAAAGGATAATTTTTATAGCAAAGTATACAAAAAATTGAGCTTCAGATATCCAAAAAGTTTATGAAGAATATTTGTTAAAGCAACAATGGAAATAAAAGGGATAAAAAGAGATTGCCTTAAAATGATTGAAGAGGGAGCAAAAGATATGCATCCAAGAGAATTTCTGGCGTTTTTAAGGTTAGGAGATAGAGAGAATATAATTTCAGAGCTAATTCTGCTTCCAAGAATGAGATATGGAAGGAGGCATGCATCATTTGATATTTATATGGCTCCCTTCGACAGAAGAATTGTAGGGACTGTTCATTCCCATCCCTCACCTGTTGCTGAACCATCAGAAGGAGACTTGCTCACTTTCAGAAAACATGGGAGAATTCACATTATAATTGCGTATCCATATGAAGATGATACATGGAAGGCATATGATTATAATGGAAATGAAGTAAAATTGAAAATAGTTGACTGAACTTTAAACCAAAATGTTATATTCAAATTTTCATAAATTTTCATGGACATTATAAAAGAACTGGAAGAAGCCAAAAAAATGGATGCTTCTTTTGAAAATATACTTGGCTCAATGTGCACAATGCCTCATAAAATTGCAATAAAGGCATATGAAATGTTTATTGAAACAAATCTGGGAGATTATGAACTATTTAAAGGAACTAAATGGATAGAGGATAAAGCAATAAAATGGGTTGCAAAATTTATGCATGCTCCTCCTAGCTATGCTGGATTGCTCACATCCGGTGGAACAGAAAGTAACATAACCGCACTCTGGATTTTTAAAAAATTAGGTAAGAAAAGAGAAGTTTTAGTCCCCAAGCAAGCGCATTTTTCTTTCATGAAAGCATCTTCAATTCTTGATTTAAAATTGAATGTTGTTGATTCAAAATACTTTATGAAAGGCAAAGATGTAAGGAAAAAAATTTCGGGTAAAACTGCATGTGTTGTTGCCATTGCTGGAAATACTCCATTTGGCTATATTGATGAGATAGAAGAGATTGCAGAAATATGCAATGATGAAAATGTTTTTCTGCATGTAGATGCTGCCTTCGGTGGTTTCATAGCTCCATTTGTAAGCAAAAAAATTTTTGATTTCAGGGCAAAAATAAGCAGTTTGTGCATAGATGCACACAAAATGGGGATGGCATGCATTCCATGTGGCTTTCTGTTGCTCAGAAACAAAGAATGGATTGAAGAAATAAAGGTAAAAAGCAGATGCACTCACACAAAATTTCAGGCGGGTTTGCTTGGCACGCGCCCTGGGGCTTCTGCGGCATCAGCATATGCTGTGATGAACTATCTGGGGTATAAGGGATATGAAAAAATTGCAAAAGAGTGCATGGAAAATACAGAATACCTTGCTATACTTTTAGACAAAAATGGGATAGATTATTTTGATTATGAACTTAATTTAATTGCAATTAGATCAAATAAAGCGGTGGATGTTGCCAAAAAACTTGCGGATATGAAATGGTTTGTTGGAATAGATGAGGAAAATAAAATTATAAGAATTGTTTTAATGCCGCATGTCAGAAAAGATATTATTGATAAATTCGTTACAGATTTGAGGAAGGTGATCTAATGAAAAAACTTGCTGAATCTTTAAAAAATGCTCCCATTGTTAAAAAAGGAGAATACAATTACGTTGTGCATCCAATTACAGATGGAATTCCTTATATAGAAGCTGATTT
The DNA here is from genome assembly GCA_011052825.1 of Thermoplasmatales archaeon. Taxonomy (GTDB): domain Archaea; phylum Thermoplasmatota; class E2; order UBA202; family JdFR-43; genus DRIF01. The sequence continues at coordinate 14,647 of DRIF01000082.1, read as the reverse complement.
GCTGAATGAAGTTGCAGATGAAATTGCAAAAAAAATGCCAAAGTGCGATAGAATAGTTACAATGGAAGCAATGGGAATACCAATAGCATCTGCCCTCTGCCTGAAAACAGGAATTCCATTCACCATAATAAGGAAAAGGAAATATGGATTGCCAGGCGAGAAAGAAGTTTTTCAGGAAACTGGTTATGGAAAGGGAAATTTATATATAAATGGGATAAAAAAAGGAGATGAAATTGTTATAGTTGATGATGTTTTGAGTACAGGAGGAACCTTAATAAGTGTTGTTGAAGCTCTGGAAGAAATTGGGGCAATAATAAAAGGAATATTTATCGCAGTTAATAAGGGAAATAAAAGTGTGATAGAAAATAAAATTAGAAAGGAGATAAAAACCATAGTTGATATTAAAGTTGACAATGAAGTTAAAATATTATGAAATTGATGAAAAGAAACTTCTGGAAGAAGTGGAAGGAAAAAATGTATCAATTAAACTTCCAGATGGGTTAAAGCCATATGCAACCAAACTGTTAAATTTTCTTGAAGAGAATGGAAAGGAAGCAATTTTTATGGCAGATTCGTGTTATGGAGCTTGCGATTTTATTTATACTGAGGACATAGAAAAAACAATTTTTATAGGAGAGACAGAGATGCCTTTTCTCAAAAAAATTTATGGAAATAAAATTTCATTTATAGAAGCAAAATATAATTTCAATGAAGAGTTTTTAAGAAATGCGTTTCCGTTTATTAAAGGAAAAAAAATAGGGCTTATAAGCATCTCTCCCTTCATACATAAAATAAATGATTGCAAAAAATTTCTGGAAGAGAATGGATATAAAGTTTTTATAGGTAAAAGGGGGAGGAGAACAGCATATGATGGACAGATACTTGGATGTGATTTTTCACCTGCAACATCAATAGCAGATAAAACTGATGAATTTCTGTTCATTGGAGATGGTTTTTTTCATCCTGTTGGACTTTATATGGCAACAAAAAAAAGAGTTGTTTGTGCAAATCCAATTGATAGAAGAGTTTATGCTGATGAAATAAAAAAAATTGCTGAAAAAATAGCAAGGCAGAGATATGCTAACATAGCAAAGGCAATGGAAGCGGAAAAATTTGGTGTTATAGCGACGCAAAAGGTAGGGCAAAAAAGGTTGCGTCTTGCGAAAAAATTGAGAGAATTTATAAAAATTAAAGGAAAAAAAGCATATTTGATAATTTTAAATGAGATAGATGAGAGAATAAACTATCTTGATTTCGACTGCTATGTTTCTACAGCATGTCCCAGAGTTGCAATAGATGATGCAGAAAGATACAAAAAGCCAATTTTAACTCCAATTGAACTTGAAATTTTATTCGAAGAAAGAAAATGGGAAAACTATGAATTTGACCAGATTTTGTGAAAGAGAAATTCTATTTGAAAAAATGACGCAGAAAATACCAAAGAAAGGAATGAAAATCATATATATGGCAAAATATATACATTTTACAAAATGGGCTCGTGGTCTAGGGGTTATGATGTCGCCTTGACGAGGCGAAGATCGGGAGTTCGAACTGCAACTTGCAAGCAAGTTGCGTTTCCAAGTTGCTTGAAAATCTCCCCGAGCCCATATTTTATATTTTAGCAAAAAGCTTTTATTTAATTTTGGCGTATTTTGGAGGAGGGCCCGTGGGGTAGCTTGGCATCCTTCCAGCTTGGGGTGCTGGTAACCCGAGTTCAAATCTCGGCGGGCCCATAAATTTTTATAGATAGAGGTTTGCATAGGGTATTTAAATGTTTTAAGGATCTTTGCAATCCCTTCTTAAGCAAAAATGGATCTTCAAAATTCTCTATGGCAATTTGCAAATCATTATCAATTATTGTAAATACCTTGCTGCTGTTTTTATATCTGTATGCTCCAATATTTTCTGAACAACTCTAATATTTACACCATTGCGAAGTAAATTAGTTGCATAAATAAACTATGTGGATGAATCCAATCAAGCCCAATGGATTTTCCTGCCTCCTTTACAACCTTTCTCACACACCAACTCTCAATTTTTATCTCCAACACATTCCAACTTTTACTTATATGAAAAATGCAACGCTCTCTTCATGTTTTCATCCCATAAACAATTTGTTCATGAAATATGAACGTGCATAACTATACAATTAAATCTTTTTTGAAAAAACTTAAATAAAAATTTAATAATACATTTGTGGAGCAACTTAACTTAATTTTTCTTTTAATAGGCATGCTTAACTTTGCTGGAGGCATTATATCTATAGTTTCATGGTTTTTTATCAAAAGAAAGTACAGAAAAAAACCCTCCCTTAATGGAAAGGAAATGGTTAGCATAATAATACCTTCCAAGGGAGAAATAAACTTAAAAAATTTTGAGGAACAGGAATACAAGAACTATGAAATTATAGTTGTTGTTGATAACATAGAGGAAAAAAATAAAATTGAAAATTTAAAAGGGAAGAAAACAATTGTTGAAATTTCAAAAAATTATGAGGGATGTAGTGGCAAAAATTCCGCACTCCTTGCGGGAATAGAAAAAGCAAAAGGAGAGATTTTTGTATTTGCAGATGATGATATAGAACCACATCCAAAATGGCTTAAATATTTAGTATCCTCTCTTAAAAATGTTTCAACAACGTACAGATGGTATTTCAAAAAACCTTTCTTATGCGTATGGAATGCATCAGTAGCTTCTGTTCTCTTTTATAAAAGGTTTAATTTTGCCTGGGGAGGTTCAACTGCAATAAGAAGAGAAATTTTTGAAAAACTGAATGTTAGAGAAATATGGAAAAAAAATTGGGTAGATGATTTAACTTTGACAAAAGTTCTGAAAGAAAATGGAATTGAAATAAAATTTGTCCCAGAAGCAATTTCAGAATCAAGAGAAGAAAAAAAGGTTTTAAAATGGATGAATAGGGAATTTGCATGGATAAGAAGATATTTTCCATCTTTATGGCGAATTGCCTTATTTTTCAATCTTGGGATGAGAATTTCAAATGTAATAGGCATATTTTTTATTTTCATACACCCATTAATAGGATTCTTACTTATCTCTCCTCTATTATTTGATTTTTTTAGGGGTTATCAGGAATACAGTACATTCGTTAAATTGATGGAATATCCAAAGGAGAAATTTTTATCTCCTTTATACCATGTATTTTTGAGACCCATAGCATCTTTCACCATTTCCTATAACCTAATTTCATCTATTTTCACAAATAAAATTGAATGGAAAGGAAAAACATATCCTATTCCAGAGGTTTCCCACCAAATAAAATTTTGAGAGATAATATTATCCAGAGCGGAGGCAGGATTAAGAGCGAAAATGAAAAAAGAGGAGAGTATTTTATTGCAACATAGTCATAAAGGATTGATACCATTAATGTATAGGATAGTATTTCATGAATTTCTGCATAAAAAAGCATTTTCCTCCTATTTCCAAAATTATCAAAAATTTTTTTAATTGTATAAAAAAGAAAGAGTGAATTTACTATTAAAAGAAGGAAAGAGAAGTAAGCTTCCATCTGCGTTACATATAATGCAAAAAAAGCAATTATAACATAAATTATCTTGAGGGAATAACCATATAAAATAAAACTTTTTGGTATGGAAAGTTTTTCCAAATTTATATTAAATAAGGAGGGAGTTGTTCTCACCTCTTGCCTCAAATCATATTCAATATCCTTTAGATTCGCAGACACACCAACATTGAAAGCATATTTTAAGATTGGTAATAAAGAAATTAAAAAGCAGTAAATTGAAATTTCCTCTTTAAATGAAAAGGCACCATAAAGAAAAATCATTGTTCCAGCGAGTCCAAGAGAATATTCCATGAATGCAAACTTTTTGCTATATCTGTTGTAAACTGTGTAGAAAAAGAAATAGAGCATTAAAAAAAGAAGTGCGTAGGTGGAGAATAAAAAAATGGTTATTATAAAAGGAATTACTAAAAGAATTGCCATAAAAACTATTGCCTCCTTCTCAGAAATCAATCCGATTGCAAGTGGACGATTTGAAACATATCCTGATTGCCTGTCTATTTCTACATCAAAATAATCATTCTGAACAAACCCAAAAATATTTGAACATATTCCAGCAATGAGAAGAAAAATAAATCCATGAAAAATTCCATTTGATACAGCCCCAAGCAGTGGCATCATGGCAATAAAAATTCCATAAATTCGCATTAACTGAATGTATACTTTCCATTTTTCCATAAATTTAATTCAATATTGATTTAAATTTATTTTTGAATGTGTTCTAGAGATGTTTACTTTAATATTTCTTAATCTGATGATTGATTTTTTAGAATGCATCATCTCAGATTGGTCAGTATACATTCATGCCATTCGCTTTCTTCCGTAATATTCATTAAAAGTCATTTTTCTCTTGATATAACAAAAATCATTTGTTGTCTTGATATATACAAATTGAACTCAAAGATATTTTTATTTGTAGTTTTTTAAAAACAATTTTAAATAAACCCGATGAAATCATAGGTTATGGTTTAACTCTAAAGCATAGATTATAAGGGCAGTTATTGAAACGCTTATAAAAATTACATTGCTATCATAGATACCATAGATATTTAAATATAAAATTTTCATTACTTCAAAACTTCAAATCCTGGTTGATTGAAATAATGTTTTGCAAGATATGTTACATCAAACATATTTATTACTCCATCTCCATTCACATCTCCAGCAGTTGAAATTGAAGAGCCAAAGTAATCACCTGCGTTTTCTCCTGTAGCTGTCCAATCTACCAAAGGTGCAAAATCCAATTTCAATGTCCCCCTTTCTATTTTTACACCAACTAACTCACCTCCCTGGAAATCTGATGAATCTGTTTGTTTCCATGTTTCAGCTTTCCCGTTCATAGGCATAAAGCCCAAAATAAACACTCCCACCACAAACAACACATATATTTTCCCTATTTTTTTCTCATCTTATCTCCCTTTAACTATTATCTCTTCATTGATTATCTCTTAAAAGGATAACATCATTTATCTCTTAAAAGGATAAATTAACATTATCCTCTCAAAAGATAAATTTTGTTGTTAGAGGTATAATTTATTTTGATTATTTAAATTTTTTCGCAAATTTTTCTCAAATTTTCTAATTCTGCAAGCAATCTATTTTATTTTAATTTCATTATTAATGAAAATACCTCTTTTATTTTTCTTTTGCCCCTCTTATTATATTCTCCATACATCTATTTTTCATATACCTTATGAATTCTTTCCACCCTCAAAAGAGATATTGAATAAAGCAAAGAATCGTATTCTTTTTCATGCCAAACACCATAGCGAAATTATTATAGGCAAAAAAGACATAACGTATTAAGAGTGATAGATATGGATAAGAAAAAGTTTGTAATACTGGTGGCCTTGGCAGTTTCTATGCCACTCTTTACAGGTTGCGTCGAAAAATTTGAGGAGGTAAGTGGTTTCAGCATGGAAACCATAGACAAAATTGATTCAGAGAGAGAACAGTCAGCAATTCCTGTTGTTGTCAGTGAAGACAATCCATTTTATGCTTTAATAGCAACTCCCGTTGCATTATATTATGATGAAGATGGTGAGCATGTAAATGCCCTGCTTGTGGAAAATTTCAAAAATCCCTCAAAAGCAATAAAAAGATTCAAGGGTTTTTATTCTGCATCATATAAAGAAATAAGAGGAGGTGCTCCAGAAAATGTTTCAATTGAACTCTCAAAAATATGGAAAAGAAGTGATGCTGTTTTGTTGATAGAAGATAGTCAGCATGGGTATGAACTTGGAATAACTGCAACTCCAATTGCAAGCTATCTCAACATACCTGTTTTTGTAACGAATGATACAAATAATATTAGGGGTATACTCAAAAAACTTGGAGTTAAATATACATTTATTTGTGGAAATCTTGAAGGACACGCAATGACTTGGAGATTTGAAAATGAGGAAGAAATTAATAATTTTATTATAGATTTGCTTAAAAATAAGTTTGGAGATATAGATTATGTAACAATTACAAATCCATTAGATGTAACGAATGTTAATGTTTTAAATGAAACATATTATGAATTTCAGAATGTAACTGCATCTGCTGACATTCTTCCAGCTCAACTCCTAAATATAATTTTTGGAGGAATTGCTGGACTTAATGATGGGCTTTTTGGTATAAATAAATTTGTTATACCTGAAGATTATAAATATGCACGCCTCAGCATTGATTTAATAAATGATAACTCAGAATATGTAAGTGAACTCGGGGACGACTTAATTATGCTTATATACAGTCCAGATGATGAGGCATATGTGTATACTTCTACTTCAGCTGGCATACCTGAGGTAGAAAATGGAGACATAGTTGTTGACAAAATTCATTATGAAACCATAATTTATAACAAGCCAGGCACATACACCGCCCAAGTTTTAGCTAGAAGAGTAGGTACTCCTAATGGACAATACACTCTAAAAATCAGGGTTCAAAAAGTTGATTCTCCTCTACAACCACTCATGAACAATCTTTCTTCAATGGCTCCATACCTGACTGCATACCATAGAGGTATAATACTTTCAGATACTGATTTTGCATTTGCTGGAAATGAAAGTATTGGTGTAGAGGGAGTTGTATATGCATCAACAAATGAAGGTTTGGTGGAACCATGCAACCAGCATGTTATGAAAATACATGAGAAATTGAATTCACTGCTTGCAAAAATAGCGAATATTTCTGCTGATGATACAGAAGCATTGTGGAGGAATTACAGAGATAATCCAATAAATATTGCAATAATGGCAGACCCAACAATGGTTCCGATGTATTATTATTATAATCCTGATAGCGATTTCATAGGAGGAATTCAGCTTCCAAGTGATTTTATATATGGAGATATAGACCCCAAACCAGATGATGTTGAAAATAATACATATACATACTATCCATTTCAGGAAAATGCTGTTGGGAGAATAACTGGATATGATGCTGAGGATTGCTCTGCTTTAATAGCAAGAACAGTATTTTATAATGAAATAATTCAACAGCTTGGAAAATGGAAAGAGAATGCAACTGTTCAAACAGGAGCTGGTTTAGAATTTCAATGGATTCCTTTAATTACACCTCTCACAAACATGCTCACTGGAGGGCATGAGCCAACAAAATGGCCAACTGGAGAAAGCTTTTTCATCAATTTAAGATTGGCAGATGATATGGAAAGGGGAGGATATAATGTTCGAAGAACCCATCTTTTACCTTCCCAAAGAGAAGGATTCGAAGATTTGGCAAAATATACAAGCAGATTAAACATTCCATTTCCGAATCTCATTGAATTTATAAGTGGGGAAAGAAATGTTAAAGGTGGGGAATACCAGAGAAACAGCAACCTCATATTCGTATTCAATCATGGAATATACTTTTTGTATGAATCAGGAGATGTTCTGCTTGATTCCCGAGGATTTCCGCCAATAACATGGCTTTCTCGCTTTTTAGGGCCTTTGGGAATAGCAAGTGGGCTTTCAAGCAAAGGAGCTTATTCAGTTAGATATGTTGTCAATGATGACTATGGTCCAAGCGTTATTTTTGTTGAGAGTTGTATAACCGCCAGAACAGATGGACTGTTACCTGAAAATTGTCTCAGCCAAGCATATCTACATGCGGGAGTGAATGCATACATAGGAGCAACTCGCGTAACAGCTGACCCTGGCTATTTAGAGCCAGGTTTAATATTCAAAGGATTTGGAGCAAAGGGGTTTGTTAAGGCATCTCTTAACCTTTTGCTCAGAAATGAATATCCAGAGCCACACTTTGGAGCAGTGGTTGCAGAAGATTTTATTCTGGATTTGGTGAAGAATGACAGCACTGTTGGAATGGCTTTGAGAAATGCTAAAAATGCTTATCTTCCAAAAGATGTAAACTCAACTTTTCTGTGGACACCTCCGCTTGAAGAAGGAAAAACAAATGCAAGATTTGAACATGGAAAATATTTGGATAAAAAATATGTGTGTCTGCATGAATTCACATTATATGGTGATCCAGCATTCAATCCATACCAGCCATCAAATAATGGCTAATATTCCCTCCACCTATAACCACATTTAGTACATGTATATATTCTTGTTTCTGGTTCGTCTGCTGCCCTAGTCTGGCGCAAAATCCAGTAAGCTTCATTATTTCCACATTTTGGACAGACAACATTTGTTTTCGGGAGAAGCTCCATATCTTCTTCAATTATGGCAGAATTCAGGTCTCTTCTCTTTGAAACAATTATTCTTTCAACGTCTTTTTCCTTTGTATAACCGCATTTTTTGCATACAAGTTCCTTTCCTTTTGGATAGAGCAGAGAATTGCATCGAGGGCAAAACATGAAGAAGGATGGGAAGGTGATATAAATAATTTGTGAGCAAGAGATTAAATATTGATATTCTTTTTTATTCAATGAGGGTTCTAGTTACAGGTGCAAGCGGATTTATTGGAAGATACTTGGTGAAAAAACTTGCTGAGAGAGGATATGAAGTTTTTGCATTGGCGAGAAGGAATTTTAAAATTGAATTTGCAGAAGTTATCCGAGGAGATATAACAGATATTGAAAGCTTGCTTCCTGCTGTAAGTAAAGTTGACGCAGTTTTTCATAATGCTGGCTATGCAGATGATAGAGGGAAAAAAAGAGATTTTTATAGAGTGAATGTCAATGGAACCAAAAATGTTGCAGAAGCATGCAGAATGAAAGGAGTTCAAAGAATAGTATACACAAGCTCTGCGGGGGTATATGGATTTCCAAATAAAAAAGAGCCATTAACAGAGGAAAGCCCAAAAAAACCAATGAATGCATATCATAAATCAAAACTTGAAGGAGAGAATGTTTTAAAAAAATATACAGAGATGAAAATTTCAGTAATCCGCCCCCCTCTTGTTCTGGGAGCAGGCGCAAGAGCAGGAGAAACAATTTTAAAAAGAATTGAAAATGGAAAAATTGCTTATATTGGAAATGGAGAAAACTTTATTTCAATTGCTCATCCAATAGATGCTTCTTCCTGCATGATAAAGGCACTTGAGAAAGATGAGGAAGGGGATGTTTTCAATGCTGTTAGTTTTCACTGCAGAATTAGGGAATTAATTGAAGAAATTACTAGAGAAATGAATATTGAATTAAAGGAGAAACACATTCCATATTCTATTGCATATTTAATTTCCATTTTTTCAGAGAAATTTTCAAAAAATGAATTTTCATTAACAAGATACAGAGTTAAATCTTTTGGGAGAAACAGGATAATAAGTTTTGAGAAAGCAAAGAAAAAACTTGGCTATACCCCAGAATATGATTTGAAAAAAACTGTGAAGGAGATGGTAGAGTGGTATAAAACTCTATCTTAGTATAATATCAAAAATTATTTCAGGCAGATAATCTTCTATATTGAAGTTATTATCAAAATTTTTTATAATGTGGATGTTTGAAAGAACTGCTTCTTCTATTTTTGATTTTTTCAATTCCTCTATATTTCCAGTTGCCTTCCAGAAAAGGAGTTGTTCTATTAATGAAAATGCAATCATCTCTCTCAGATTTATAATCTGTTTATTTGTAAAGAAAATTATTCCAATTTTATCAGATTCTCTGAAGACCATTTTTGTTGTTACTCCATAAAGTCCGCCAGTATGCCCTATATAAACATCATCCCCTCTTTTCCATATCTGAAATCCCAAACCATACTGAAATCCATAATTATTGCTTTGATATTGAATTCTGTGCATTTCTTCAACACTTTCTTCACTCAAAATTCTCTTACCATTATAAACTCCCCCATTCATATGGGCAATTAAAAAATGAGATAAATCAACAACATTCGTCCTCAAACCACCTGCTGGATAAACAATTATTCCATAATGAATAAATGGATAATATTCTCCAAGCCTGAATGAATATGGAACAGCTACTCTGCTTATGTCAAGATTGCGTAACCTGAAGCTTGTGTTTTCCATTCCAAGTGGCTCAAAAATGTTTTTACTGCAGTATTTCTCAAATTTCATTCCAGATATTGTTTCAACTAAATAACCAAGCAATCCATATCCAACATTCGCATATTGCATCTCCTCCCCAGGGGGCATATTGCTCCATATATGGGGTATGTAAAGAATTCCATCTGGAGTTAAATACTCCTCAAGCCATGGATATGGATATCCATCCACCTCCATATCTCCTGGAATATATGCATAAAATGTTGATGGATCTTCTGCCAGACTTGATTGATGGGCTAAAAGCATTCTGAATGTTATTGGCTCATCAGGATAATTTGGATTTCTGAATTTAAATGGCAAATAATTGTTTACATTATCATCCAAATCAAAATAACCTTTTTCATACAACTGCATTAATGCTGTCGCTGTTATTGTTTTTGATATGGATGCAACCAAGTATATTGTTTTTTCATCTGCTTCCTTATTCCTCTCCATATCATACAGACCGAAACCATCGCTCCATAAAATCTCATTATCTTTTATAATTAAAGCAGATAGAGAAGGCATGTGAGCAATTTTCATCAGTTTTATTATCAATTTTTCAAAAACTCCATCATTTATGAAATTGTATAATTCTGGAGAATCTTTTAGAATAATTTTTTCTTCTACTCTTTCATTTTTTATAAATCCTGCTTCAATTGAGATACTTGCTGTTATAAAAAACGCTATTCCCAATGCAAAATATTTTTTATGCATAAATAAAAATTTTTTTGAATATATAACTTCTTCTGCGTCGTCAAATTTTAGCAATTTCAGTTAGATTCCTACATGCCATATGCTTTATTATAGAAGAGGTTTTTGCAGTTGAATAAGAGTTGGTGTCATCTATGATTTCATCATAAAAAACTTTGGAAATTGAAAAATCTACGATAACCCCCAAAATTTTTTTAATAATACTTGCATTCATTAACAAATGCTTAAAGAAATAATATTTTATGGAAGAGGTGGGCAGGGTGCTGTCACAGCAGCAAACTTGATTGCTTCTGCTGCTCTAAAAAGTGGAAATAGAGGAGTGCAGGCATTTCCTTTTTTTGGGGCAGAAAGGAGAGGTGCTCCAGTTAAGGCATTTGCTAGAATAAGTGATAACGAAATTTTTTTGAGGAGTCAGATAAAGAAACCAGATATAGTTGTTGTTTTGGATACTGGTGTGATGGACGCAATAAATGTTGCAGAAGGCATTAAGAAGGATGGAATTATTCTTCTCAATACAAACAAAAGCGCTTCAGATTTTTCTTTTCCATACAGAACAGCAGTTGTTGACGCAACTTCAATAGCAATAAAAAATGAAATACTTGTTGGAGGAATTCCTGTTGTCAACACTCCAATGACAGGAGCTTTAACAAAAATTCTGGATGGAATTGATATAGAAAATTTAAAGTTGGCAATAAAGGAGAGATTTGGGAAAATTGGAGATAAAAACGCTAAAGCAGCTGAAGAGGCATATAATGAGGTGATTTTTTGAAAACAGCTATATCATATCCAACTGTTGGGGCGATGGGCAAGACAGGAACATGGCGTGTTTTCAGACCTTCCTTGGATAGAGAAAAGTGCATAAAATGCTGGAGATGCTGGATATTCTGTCCAGATTCAGCAATAAGCAGAGATGAATATCCTGTTATTGACTATGAGTACTGCAAGGGATGCGGTGTATGTGCAAATGAATGTCCTGTAAACGCCATAGAAATGGGGAGGGAGGAAAAATGATTTTTATAGATACTGCAAACCATATTTCAGCTCTTGCTGCCAAAATGGCAAAACCTCACGTTATAGCAGCATATCCAATAACGCCTCAAACAACAATTGTTGAAAGACTTGCAGAATATGTTGAAAGTGGGCAGTTAAATGCAGATTTCATAAGAGTTGAATCAGAGCATTCTGCAATGGCGGCATGCATTGGTGCCTCTGCCATGGGAGCAAGAACATTCACAGCCACCGCCTCACATGGCTTGCTTTTAATGCATGAAATGCTTCACTGGGCTGGTTTGGCGAGATTACCAGTTGTAATGGTTAATGTTAACAGAGCTATAGGACCAGGATGGAATATATGGAGTGATTTGAATGATTCCCTCTCCCAGCGTGATACAGGATGGATACAGTTTTATGCTTCAAGTAATCAGGAAGTTTTTGACAACATAATTCAGGCATATAAAATAGGGGAAAGTGAGGAAGTAATGCTCCCTGTGATGATTTCATATGATGGTTTTACACTAAGCCATACTTCAATGCCTGTTGAAGTGCCAGAGCAGAGCAAGATTGATGAATTTTTACCTCCGTTCAAGCCAGCATGGAAAATAGATGTTGAAAATCCAATAACTCATGGAAATATAGTTCCTCCAGAGCCATATATGGAGATAAGGTATTCAATGCAGAGGGCAATGGAAAGAGCAAAAAAGATTATAGAAGAAGTCGGTGAAGAATGGGGGAAAAAATTTGGAAGAGAATATGATTTGATTCAGGAATATAAATGCGATGATGCAGACTATGTTATGGTGACGATGGGCGCAATTTCTGCAGAAGCAAGATTTGCAGTTGATGAATTGAGGAAAAGAGGAGAAAAAGTGGGCTTGGTTAATTTAAGAACTTTCCGTCCATTTCCATATGAAAAGCTGAAATATGAAAAGATGATTGTTATTGACAGAAATGTTTCTCCAGGTCTTGGAGGAGTTGTTTATCATGAAATGAAAAAAACAGGCAAAGATTTATATGGATTTATAGCTGGACTCGGAGGAGTTGATGTGAGTTATAAAGATTTTGAGAGAATTTATGAACTTGCCAAGCGGGGCAAGGAAGGATGGTATCCTTTAGAGGTGAAATAGTGGCAATAAAGGATTTACCCTTAGATGAGTATGTCTTAAAAGGGCATGCAGCATGTCCAGGTTGTCCAATAACAATTGCTTTAAGGATTGCATTAAAAGCCCTCGGTAAAAAAACTATCCTTGTTATCCCTGCATGCTGTACCGCTGTAATTGAAGCTCTTTATCCAAAAACTGCATTCAATGTTCCCATTCTCAACATTGCTTTTGAAGCATCTGCAGCGGGAGCTTCAGGAGTTGCATCAGCTTTAAAAATGCTCCAGCAGAAAGATATAACTCCAGTTGTATGGGCTGGAGATGGAGGGAGTTATGACATTGGATTGCAGGCATTATCTGGGGCTTTAGAAAGAGGAACAAATTTCATTTATGTATGCTACAACAATCAGATGTATTCAAATACAGGCATACAGAGGAGCGGGGCAACGCCATACGGTGCATGGACAACGACAACCTGGACAGGAAAGAAAGAAAGGCAGAAAGAGCTTGCAGAAATTGTCATGGCTCACCACATCCCATATATTGCAACTGCAACTATAGCATATCCAGAGGACTTATTTAATAAAATGAAAAAAGCAAAGGAAATTAAAGGTTCTCGCTACATAGAAATACTTGCTCCATGCCCCCCAGGATGGAGATTTGATATGAGTAAAACAGTTGAAATGTCAAAGCTTGCTGTGGAAACTGGGGCATGGGTTTTATATGAAGTTGTAAATGGAAAAATGGAATTCAATGGATATAGCAAGAGAATACTTGAAGGAAAGGAGAGAAAACCAGTTGAGGAATGGCTCAAAATGCAGGGAAGATTCCGCCATTTAAAAGAAGAAGAACTTGCTAAGATAAAAGAGATGTTAGATGAGAAATGGAAAGAATATAAAAAATTATACTCTTCTGAAACCTCTCCCGACAAATGATGTAAATGAGTAAATCTGAGATTTAACAGGGTTCCAGAAATTCATTTCTCCATCTATCTCCACCTCTCTCCTCAAAATTTTTCCAATGATTTCATCAACGTCATTTGCATCTATGAAAGTTTTCATTCTTCCCATTTCCCATATGTAATGTCCATCGCTACCTGCGGTATATGGCAAATTTTTTTTGAATGCGTATTTACGAGCCTTCTCATTCTGATATGGAAAGCTTCTACCATTTAATATTTCTATTGCATCAGTTTTTATTTTTGGGGAGGAAAATCTGAAGGGATGCGCAAGTATTGAAATTCCTCCTTTATCATGAACCTCATCTATTACTTCATCTGCATCAGTGCATTTTATTTCTTCTTCTATTCCAAAGGCAAGTATATGCCCTCTATCTGTTTTTATCTCCATTCCAGGTATTATCAAAAAGTCATCTGAATAATTTTTTGTATTAAAATAACCTTTAAGAGTTGAATGATCAACAATAGCCATTCCTTTAAATCCCCTCTTTTTCAGATATTTTATTATTGTTTCAGGTTTTTCCTTTCCATCTGCAGAATAGCATGTATGAACATGCAAATCAAACATGAATTGCTTATGTAATGCATATATTAACACTTTTCTATATATCGATATTCCTAACATTTCGTGATATTTTTAAACCCCTTTTCATTTTCTTTTTGGGATGGGAATGAAATGCCCATATTGTGGTGGAGAAGATATAGTAAAGGCTGGAAAAAGATACAATAAATATGTAGAAAAACAGTTATACAGATGTAATTCTTGTAGGAGAAGGTTTGTCGAAAGAGACGGTTTTGAACATATGAGCTATCCAAAAGAAATTATCCTTAAAACCCTTCATTTATATGCAGAAGGCTTATCACTATCAAAAATAAGGGATTTTATCTGGCAGCATGAAGGATATT
>DRIF01000081.1 GCA_011052825.1 Thermoplasmatales archaeon | reverse complement strand
TCTGAATACTCCTCCAGTTGCAGACTTTTCTTGGCTACCATTGCAACCAACAGATATGGATGAAGTGATTTTCAGTGATTTATCTTATGATTTAGATGGTTATATAGCCAACTATACATGGCAATTTGGAGACGGAAGCATTGCCTATGGCAAGAACGTTACTCATATGTATTTAGATGATGGAACATATTACGTGAATTTAACCATAACTGATGATGATGGAGCAACTGCAAACATAACCAAGGTAATAATAGTAAAGAATGTTCCTCCAGTTGCAAACTTTTCATTCTCACCAGAGGAAATCAATACTTCAGATGTTATTCAATTTAATGATTTATCTTATGATTTAGATGGTTATATAGCCAACTATACATGGCAATTTGGAGACGGAAGCATTGCCTATGGCAAGAACGTTACTCATATGTATTTAGATGATGGAACATATTACGTGAATTTAACCATAACTGATGGTGATGGAGCAACTGCAAACATAACCAAGGTAATAATAGTAAAGAATGTTCCTCCAGTTGCAGACTTTTCTTGGCTACCATTGCAACCAACAGATATGGATGAAGTGATTTTCAGTGATTTATCTTATGATTTAGATGGTTATATAGCCAACTATACATGGCAATTTGGAGACGGAAGCATTGCCTATGGCAAGAACGTTACTCATATGTATTTAGATGATGGAACATATTACGTGAATTTAACCATAACTGATGATGATGGAGCAACTGCAAACATAACCAAGGTAATAATAGTAAAGAATGTTCCTCCAGTTGCAGACTTTGTTTATTTGCCAGAAAAACCAACTGATTTAGATGTCATTCAATTCACTTCAACATCATATGATGGTGATGGTTATATTGTAAATTACACATGGAATTTTGGGAACGGGAATATAAGTTATGTTGCAAATCCAACTCATAAATATCCAAATAATGCTGTTTATATGGTAACATTGATAGTGAAGGATGATGATGGGGAAGTATCAGAGATAACTAAATCAATACTCATAGAAAATGTCCCTCCAGTTGCAAACTTTTCATTCTCACCATCACAACCAACAGATTTGCAAAGTATAACTTTCAAGTCAAACAGTTATGATTTAGATGGTTATATCTTAAATTATACATGGGATTTTGGAGATGGAAACTTTACATATGGATTGAATACAACATTATATAAATATGCAGATAATGGAAATTATACAGTTAAATTGATAGTAAGAGATGATGACGATGCAACAAGTGAAATGAAAGTTTTCATAAACGTTTCAAATGTTGCTCCTACCGCACTCTTTGTTAGCAAACCAACCAAGCCAAGACAGAAAGAAAAAGTTGTTTTTGATGCCACTTCAAGCTATGATCCAGATGGTTACATTGTAAATTATTCATGGGATTTTGACAGCAATGGTGTAATAGATGCATATGGAATTAAGGCAGAGTATAGATATGAAAAGAAAGGGGATTATCTGGCAACGCTTACAGTTACAGATAATGATGGGGCGAAGGATAGCTATCAGATTCTGGTTAGTGTGAGAGAGAAGGAAAAAATACCTGGCTTCGAACTCATTATTATAATAATGGCTTCAGCAATACTTATATCCATGAAAAGATATAGAAAAGGAATATGGAGAATTTAAAATATATAAGAGATTCCCTGTATGGAAACATAAAAATAGAAGGGGTTTTCCTCGATTTAATTGAAACTCCAGAATTGCAAAGGTTAAATGGAATAAAACAACTCGGCTTTACTTACTTGGTATATCCTGGTGCCAATCACACCCGCCTGGAGCATTCTCTTGGCGTGTGCCATGTAGCGAGGAAAATTTGTGAGGTTCTTGAGATAAATGAGGAGGAGGTTGCTATAGCCTCTCTTCTGCATGATGTTGGTCACTGTCCATTTTCTCATACTCTGGAATATTTATTGCATGTCAGGACAGGAAAAGACCACGTTGAACTAACAAAAGAAATTATAAAGGGAGAAGCAAAATTTGAAGATATTGAACAGGATACAACAATAAATGAAATACTGAATAAATATGGCATAGATACAGAGGAAATAATTAATATACTCAGTGGAAAAAAAAATTATCTCTCTGAAATAATAAGCGGACCTCTTGACGCAGACCAGATTGATTATTTAATGAGAGACGCCTATTATACTGGAGTTGCATATGGAGTTATAGACAGTGAGAGAATAATCCATACAATGAGAATTTATGACGAGAGTATAGTTTTTGAAAAAAAGAGTGTGAGTGCTTTGGAAAGCATGCTTCTTGCAAGAGCGTTGATGTATTCATCTGTATACCTTCACAAAACAGTCAGAATTGCAGAACTCATGCTCATAAAAGCTGTTGAAAAATCTCCTCCTTTTAACTTTTCACAGATGACAGATTGCGAGTTAATGGAAAAATTGAAGTTAATGGGAAAATATCAGAGAGACATTGTCTGTAGGCTGAAATACAGGAGATTGTTCAAAAAAGCTCTTGCAAAAAGGATGGAAGAAATGAATGAAGAAGAAAAAGAGGTGATAGCAAATATAAAAAATCTGGAAGAAATTGAAAATGAAATAGCGGAAAAAGTTGGTTTGGAAGAAGGATATATAATTGTTGATATTCCTGGAAAAGATATAATTTTATCAGAGCCAAGAATAAGAAAAGTTGACATAAAAATTCTGGATAATGGTAAAATAAAACCCCTCAGCTATTTTACTCCTCTTGCTTCCGCCTTGCAGATGCGTGGTATAACAGAATGGACAATTATGGTTTGTTGTCCAGAAAAATATAGAGAAAAGGTTGCAAGAGAGGCAGAAAAAATTTTATTTGGATAGCACAAAATTTTATATTCTGTAGAAATTGCATTTTATGCAGTTGAAAATAAATGAAACTATTTTGGAGATTAAAAAAGGGGATATTACTAAAGAAAAAATAGACGCAATAGTGAATTCTGCAAATCCACGTCTTTCTCCTGGAGGAGGTGTTAGCGGGGCAATACACAAGGTAGCTGGGGAGGAATTATGGAAGGAATGCAAAAAGCTGGGAGGATGCGCAAAAGGAGAAGCGAAAATAACTTCTGGTTATAAACTTCCTGCAAAATATGTAATTCATACTGTTGGTCCAGTTTATGGTAGTGATGAAAAACCAGCAGAATTGCTCAAAAAATGCTACAAAAATAGTATGGAAACTGCTTTAAAAAATGGAATTAAAAGCATTGCATTTCCTGCAATAAGCACAGGCATATATGGCTATCCAGTGGAGGAGGCAGCAGAAATTGCAATAAATACAATCATTGACTTTATAAGTAAAAATGAAGGAATTGAAGTTGTGAAAATTGTGTTGTATGATGAAAAAGCATATGAAATTCACAAAAATATTCTGGAAAATTTAATTAAGAAGAATGAAAAAATTGAAAAATTGAAGGACATGATAAAAAAAATGGAGAGAGTTTTGGTTGCTTTTTCAGGAGGTGTTGACTCAACTTTTCTTACGAAAATTTGTTCAGAAGTTCTGGGAAAAGAAAATGTTGTTGCTGTAACTGCAGAATCTGAATTGTATACTCCAGAAGAAATTGAAGAAGCAAAAAGCATGGCAAATTTTATAGGAGTGGAGCATTTAATAGTTCATACAGATGAAATGAAAGATGAGAAATTCATTTCAAATGATACTGGAAGATGTTATATATGTAAAAAAGAACTTTTTATGAAATTGAGAGAAATAGCAAACTCTAGGAAAATAAAGTATATTCTCGATGGCTCAAATGCAGATGATGTTCATGATTTCAGACCAGGAAGAAAGGCAGTAAAGGAATTTAATGTGATAAGCCCTCTTATGGATGTAGGGCTAACAAAAGAAGAAATTCGCTTTTTCTCAAAAAAAATGAATTTGCCATATCATGAAAAACTTTCAAATGCATGTCTTGCAAGTAGGTTTCCTTATGGAGAGAGAATAACCAAAGAGAAAATAAAAATGGTTTATGAAGCAGAGAAATTTTTGAGAAGTTTGGGTTTTAGAGTTGTTAGAGTGAGACATCATGGAAAAGTTGCCAGGATAGAAATAAGTGAAAATGAAATAAAAAAAATTCTAGAGTTTCGTGAGAAAATATTGAGAGAATTTAAGAGAATTGGATATGTCTGGATATGTTTGGATATTGGAGGATACAGAACAGGAAGTATGAATGAAGAACTTAGTTAACAATTGAAAACTTTTTAAATTACATTTGATTATAAAAATGATGAAAATGAATGGAAAGAAAATTTTTACTCTGGTGAGCGAGAAAGATGTGACGAGAGCAATCGTTGCAGAATTTGCAAAACAATTTTCAGATTATGTTGAGAGCGATTGCATTATTGTTGGTGCTGGGCCAAGCGGTTTAATGGCTGGGAAAATACTGGCAGAAAATGGTCTTAGAGTGCTGATGGTTGAGAGAAATAATTATCTTGGAGGAGGTTTCTGGATAGGAGGATATTTAATGAATAAAATAACTGTAAGGCATCCTGCAGAGAAAATTCTGGAAGAATTGAAAGTTCCATTTGAAGAATTTTCAGAGGGCCTCTATGTTGCAGACGGGCCTCATGCCTGTTCAAAATTAATTGCAAAAGCATGCGATGCGGGGGTAAAAATTGCAAATATGACTGTATTAAGTGAAATGCCCAAGCTCGCTTTTATTATGTTTTCTCATTGATTAAATGATTAATCACACATTCAGATATATCAGTAGCATATTCCCCAGTCCTCCTGATACTCTCTGCAATATAACCAATCGAGATTGCTACTGCACTTTTCTGTTGCAATGTTAGTGTGTTGATTTTTTCGCATAGGGATACAAGTTTTGTTAATGAATCAATGTTCTTATTGGCTGAGTTTATATCTCTTTCAGCGAATGACTCTATGCTTTTATCAAAAATCTCTAATGCAAGATTGCTAGCTGATTCAATCGTATCAATAATTTTCTTATCTACTTTCTCATCTATAAAATTCAGGGTATTTTTTGCTATTCTAACTGCATGGTCTCCAACACGCTCTATAATCCTGCTTATTAGAAAATAGTTTGCAGCTTTCTCTGTTGTGATACCCATCTTTCTAGCAAGGTTTACATTTATTGATACCATGTTGTGCTGACGTGCTATCAGCCAGTGTAATCTATCTACGTCATTATCTCTAGATAAAATATCCTCGGCTAATGTTTTATCCCTATTCTTTAATATTCTAACAGCATCCTTGTGCATGTTTTTCACAATCAGATGCATCCTCCGAATAGATTTATCAAATGGCATTTCTACAGGATTGAGCAAATCCTTTATTGTAATGCTATTATCTGTTTCCTCCACAACCTCTTGACCTATTGTTGCCTGCGTAAACTTTCTGGTTACTTTTCTTACAAACGGAGACATCACACCTCTAGATTTAATCTTGATGATTGTGTACCCGGCAATGTATGCTCCGATTAAACATCGGAACAAGTAAGTCGGTGTATCTACAGTGTCTGCATTGATCTCTATTATCCTTTCTCCCTGCTCTTCATCAACTTTCTTCGTAATCAACAAGGTACCATTTGGCTGAATTATTAATCCCAATGGATCGTTTTTCTTTATGTTTAATGTTTTTACCCAGGTTTTGGGTAGTGAGATAACATAGGACGAGCCGCCAGTAACTTGGACTTTTCTGATTTCCATACTATCACATTTTAAGTATACCGCTATAGGTTTTTAAATATTTCTATATATAGACGTTATAATATATAGGCATATTGTTATTATATAATATAATATAGTCTA
>DRIF01000080.1 GCA_011052825.1 Thermoplasmatales archaeon | reverse complement strand
TTAAAGGAACAATATTGGCTGGCATGATATGGTGGAAAGATAATATAAACACTCATATGGAAGGGATACCATCAGGACCAATATGGGGTTATTTAGCTCCTAATGCTGACTCAACAATATACGCCATGATAATAAAACTTCCATTCTTATCCATGCCCTATGAAATAGAGATAGGTGTGAGAACAACATCTGCTACTGAAGATGCAGTGATACTTCAGGGCTGAATATTTGCTTTAATCATCAGCATTCAGAAATTGCCTTTATTAGATGGGAGTAGAATTATTTGTCATTATGATTTGGACATTTTTTATTTATCGGAAGTTCAAAAATAGAAGAGAAATTTCTTCTACCGTCATAATAGAAAATATTTCTTATATAATTTCTCAAACCATGAGTTATTTTAAGAACTTCCTGCACTTGTATTGCAGAGATTATACTTGTTGTGTTTATATCAGAGGCAATTTTTGGTTCAAAGTAAAGAATATCTCTTCCTGTACAGCTGAACCTCTTCTGCAAAATTTTTGAATGAGTTGAATTCATTCCACATTCCAAACAGCTTGTTTCTGGAGGAATAACAACATGAACTTTCCCTATCTGTCCATGAGTCGCACCATCTATATATGGGATTTTGAAGAGATAGCAATTTGAATTTATGTGGAGACGCGCTTCCACACTATCAACACATCCTAAAACAATATTGTGAGATGGAATGAAATTTTCAGGCATTTCTTCAATTCTTTTAACATAATACCTAATTTTCGCGTTTCTTTTTAACTTCCTCAATTTTTTTGCAACAATCTCTGCCTTATACCTTCCATTTTCTGCATCACCTTCATCAAAAAATATGCATCTATTGAGATTTGCTTTAACGATTCTGTCCATATCAACTATATCTATATTCTTATATCCAGAAAGCACAAGATTTTTGCAAACTTCATTTCCTAGTGCCCCCGCCCCCACCACCAGAATTTTCTCCTTCCTCACTTTTTCTATATCAAACCATTCAAAAAGTTTCAATCTGCTATATTCATCTTCATCAATTCCCCCAGCTTTTATTTGCATAATTTTTAAATAAAAAGGAATTTAAAAATTTACAAGTTTTCTTATTCTTTCATCCCCACCTATTTCTTTTATGAATTCAGCAACACTTCTTGGAACCAAGTTTTCCCATTCCTTATTCTCTGCTATTCTTTCTCTTATAACCTTTCCCTGATATTCTTCCCTTTTATGCAATCCTGTTTCTTTAACTTCATAACCCTCTCTCTCAAAAATTTCTTTTATTAATTCATTGTTTGAAATTACAACATCAAATGAGGGAGATAAATCTGCCAGATGTTTTGCATAAACTCCATGCCTGTTTATGTCTGGAACTGGGACTACAAAAAATTTTTTTACAGAAAGTTCTTCCATTGCATTGTAAATCATTTCATATCTTTCTCCAGCTGTGAATGGATTTTCAAATGAAAAACTTTTATAGGCAGAGCCAATTGCAAAAATTAATTCATATTCTCTTGAGTTCTCAACTAAAAAAACATGACCTTTATGAAAGGGCTGAAACCTGCCAATTACCAAAGCTCTCATAATGTTTAATAAAATCAGGGAATAATTAATTTTCTGTTTTTTTAAAATGAATCAGATGTAAAATAGGAATTTTATAACAGAAATTTATGTCATGAAATTTAAAAGCTCAAAAACACAGCAGAAAAGAAAGGAAACTACTCTCAGCTAAGATAACTTATATCATTTCGACAATTTTATTACCACTCAATTATTTCAATATTTTACCATTTCTTATGTGGAAACAGATTAACCTAAAGCAATTCTCCAAATGCTTAAATACAGAAAAACATATTGCATTTATATGAAAATGGCGGCTGTTCCGCTCTGCCTAATGTTCATCTTTTCCACAATTTCCTTTTCAGAACAACACTACATTTTTTATGATGGAATGATAAGAACCTATTCAATTCATGTCCCCCTCTCATATGATGGTTCAGAAACCCCTCTGTTTATTGTACTGCATGGCGGTGGCGGAAATTCATGGCATATGGAGGAAAAAACTGGATTTTCGAAAAAGGCAGATGAGATGGGTTTCATAGTGCTTTATCCAGATGGGACATGGAAATTCAGTGAATACAACATATTAAATGCTCTTTTATCTTTATTTATGTGGAAAAATCGTTTTCTTACCTGGAATTCTGGTTACTGCTGTGGATATGCATATGAAAAAAATATTGATGATGTAGGCTACATTGACATGCTAATTGAAAAAGTTAAAAGAGATTACAACGTTAATTCAAGCAGGATATACGTTGTTGGCCATTCTAATGGGGGAATGCTTGCATACCGTATTGCATCTGAGTTATCCAATAAAATCTCTGCAGCAGGAATAGTGGCTGGTTCAATAGGAGGATATGCAAATGCAAATTCAACACTATGGATGATATCTCAACCATCTCATCCAGTTTCCATAATACACATACATGGAATGCATGATAGTCATGTTCCGTATAATGGAGGACACGGAGAAAATGCAACCGGAACCAGAATAGATTTGGCAGTTAACGATTCAATTTCCTTCTGGGTTGAAGCAGATGAATGCAATCCGTTGCCAGAGACAAACTTCATATATAATGAAACAATAAAAGTGGATAGATATATAGGCGGGAAAAATAACAGTGAAGTTGTTTTATATTCATTGATATATGGAGAACACTGGTGGCCAGGAAAAAATTATCGCTATTTTAATTTTGATGCCACAGATGCGGTGCTGTTAACTTAAGCATTGCAGCATCTCCTGCAATGCTAAAATAAAACGTTCATACTCATTGTCTATCTTTATGTTTCTCTGATAAAATACAGGAGAATTATTAGATAAACTCTGATGACTCCGTATCCAGTTATAGTAGAAAATGTAAATGGAAAACCATAGATAAACATGTCTTATTTTCCATCTTTTACTCGGAAAATAATTATCAAATACTCTGGTTCTATCCTTTATTGGTTCTATAACTCTTTCCACATAACTTCTTATTCCTCCAGAAACAATTTC
>DRIF01000079.1 GCA_011052825.1 Thermoplasmatales archaeon | reverse complement strand
TCTACGCTGTACCATTCTATTACATGAGTGCATTCTTCTGTTAAATTAAATGGCTCTGTATATTCCATCCAGGATGTCCATGTCTCATTATACCATATTCTATAATAAGTTGCATTTATGCCAGATATACAAGCTCCTCCATCAGTTGCATTTAATGTTATTGTTGTTGCTGAAGTTATATAGCCATCATACTTTGGTGTTCCAAATTCAATGGTTGTTGTTGGAGGTGTATTATCAACATAAACTGTTGTGTTATGTGTTTCCTCAACATTTCCTAAATCATCAACTCCATAATATTCAATCTTATGATGACATTCCTCGCTAATATATATGACCAAATTTTCATTCATGTTGCCATATGTCCAGTCAACTGCAGTTTCCCAATCTCCCAGTGTATCATTCCATATCAAAATTCTGTAATAAATTGTATAACTTCCAACTTTGCATAGGCCTTCGTCAGTTGAATTGAGATAGATAGGTGTTGATGACTTTATATAAATTTCTCCTCCTTTATTATAGTATGGCTCACCAATCTCGAGTGTTGTTGTTGGTGGGCTGTTATCAACATAGAAAACACGTTCATATTGAGGATCTTGAGGAAATACAGGAGCTTTGTTGCCCAGAGCATCTTCAACCCAATATTCAACCTTATGATAGCATTCCTCACTCACATATAAAGTAACATTTGTGTTTGATTCTCCACTACCATAAATTGTTCCTCCTGTAAGATTCTTTATTGTCCAGTGAATTGTATAAACTTCTACTTTGCATAAGCCCTCGTCAGTTGCATTTATATATATTGGGGTTGTGAAATTAATATATGTGCTTCCTCCTGAAGAATATTTGGGTTCACCAATTTCAATTGTGCTTGAGGGAGGTGTGTTATCAACATGAAGAGTTACATTATGAACCTCCTCTACATTGTTTACCTTATCAACGCTGTAGAATTCAATATAATGAGTGCATTCTTCTGTTAAATTAAATGGCTGTATATATTCCATCCATGATGTCCATGTTCCATTCCACCATATACGATAATATGTATGATTTACACCTGATAAATCATCTGTTGCATTTAATATTATATCAGTTGATGATGTTATATAATCATTATAATTTGGCTCTCCTAATATCAAATCAGTTGTTGGAGGTGTTAAATCTGCAACAAGTGTTGCATTTTGAGTTGTGTAATATAGATATGAACCATTTCCATAAACCTGTATATCTGTTAAATTTATATTGCTCATTCCAGTTTGCTTTGGTTTAAATTCTATGCTTGCCAGCTTTCCAGCTGTTGTTATTCCTGGAGGTGAATATACATTGGCAAGTATGAATACATTTCCTGTTGTATTGTCAACAGAATATGTAAATGAAGGGAATAAACCTCCATCTGTTACACCAACTACTTCAAAATAAGTTGGGTTGAAAGTGACATTGCAATTCAAAACAGTTATTTCATTTCCATATGGTCCAACATTCACATCCAGCATTTTTGTCCAGTTTCCTATTAAGGCATATGATGGCGATATTTCCAAATTAACTGGATAATTTCTGATTTCAACAGTGGCGTTATGAGTAGGGACATAAGTGTCGTTTATAGCTGCACTCTCCCAGGCTATATCTATGTTTGCTATGCCCAGTTTATCTTTTGCCTTAAAAGTAATTGTTGCAAAAATTCCTCCTGGAACACCTGGTGGCGGTGCCCAGCCCATTATCCATGTTATTTTTCCTGCATTATTGTCTATTGTTCCAGACATGCTTAAGTTGTTAAACATGTCTCCATTTTCAACACTCAACGCTTCAATCAAAGATGCATTGAAACTGATGTCACATTGAGCAACATATACCTCACTTGCATTCACAACAATATCAACAGTGAATGTTTCATTTACAAAAACATACTGCTGTTCTGGAAGTATGCTCATCTCTGGTGTCCCATTTTCTGCATGAGTAAATGGAATAGCCAAAGAGAATAAAAGAATAAGGGATAGAGGAAAGATTATTTCTTTCCTGATGCTTTTTTTCATTTTCATTGTTTTCACCTCGTTTAACCAGTCCATTTTAGAATTAATTTATAGATGTCTCCTGCATCTATCTTTCCACTGTTATCCAAGTCATAAATCTGCACACTGCTCCAGTCTGGACTGCTTGGCGTCTTGCCCCAGTTAACTATTATGTTGTACAAATCTATTGCATTCACTCTTCCATCTCCATTGAAATCTTCTGGTATTGGTGGCACATAACAGCTTGCTTCTGTTGTTGGAGTTGTTGATTTTGCATTTCCAAGATAATCTTCTGCATATGCATAGAATTCATAATAGCCAGGTTTGTAGTATGTTGGATATGGTGCATATTCAAACTGCCATGTGTGGCTATTGCCATTATAGCTTCCATATTCCTGCCATGATGTCCATGTAACTCCATCTTCACTGTATCTGTAATACAACTTTATGATTTTAGTTCCAACCAGATTGTCATTTGCATTTATGGTAACGTTGAATGGCATTGTGTCATTTCCTTCTATTATTATATTCGTTGACGGTGCAGAATCATCTATTACAAATTTCTGCTTTATCAGTCCTTCAGATGAATCATTGCTTGTATGTCCTAACATATCTGTTGCAAATACAAACAAATGATACACTGCACCTTCTGTCAATCCATAATCACTTGGCAGGAATGAATAATGTGCTTCCTTGGCTCCATTATAGCTGGATGTGTGATGCCATGTTATCCCATCAAAGCTCCAGAATATTTTATCTATGCCTGTGAAGTTTTCATCTGGATTGTCTGTTGCATTTATGTATATAGGTGTATCACTCCTGATTGCGTGTCCTATTTCCTCTCCAAAGTTCCATTCTATGCATGGCTGTCCATATTCTTTTGTAACATTTGGTGGCTGTGTATCATATTCAACATAGCACCATGCATCGTATGTTCCATATTCAAATGGTGGCTGTTCTTCATTGCACACGCAATCATATGCTATTGATTTGAAGCGATAGTATCCATATCCATCTGGTGCATCAAATGAGAATGTGAAGTTAGGCACATCATGCCTGTCTTCAAATGGAACATTGTAAGTTGTATACAACTGCCAGTCGCCAAGCGTTGCATTTGTTATTCCGTGTCTATAATATACATCAACCTTGCATACTCCTACACCATATTCTCCCATCACTAAAGGTCCATCATCTTCTATATCAACCACTGTAATGTTGAATGGAACTTCCTCTCTCCTCCATGGAATTATATCTGCAACTCTTGAAGATGGTGGAGTATTATCAAGCAATACATGCTGTTTTGTTAAATTGTAGTCTTCTGAATGCTCCACGTTATCAACAGCCCAGTGGAATATTCTGTATTTTCCATCGCCATCGTCTGGAGGTATGTAGAATACACCACTGCTACCATTCACACATTCATGAGTAAATGGAATCTTGTCAACTCTCTTATATCTTATGCAAACCTTTTTCACTCCGCTATCCCATATCTCATCATCTGTTGCATTTATATATATTGGAGTTGATGATGAGATCCAGTGAACAATTTCTCCATACAAAACATCTTCAACATTGCATGCTCCAAATTCCTTTGTTGAATCTGGAGGTGTGCAGTCAATTATAACATCTCTGTCATCTTCTTCCTCGTAGAATGGATTATAGTCAACACTGCGCCAGTGTATCTCATATTTACCACAGTCGGTATCATATGTGCCATCCAAAAGATATGGTTTCATTATCTCTGAAAGGTTTATTCTGATGCTTATTGAACGGTTGCTTGTTCCATCGTTGAATATGAATATATCTATTCCAGGTGGTGCTGGGTCATTTGTGCTTCTCCATGGTATTAAAACATCCCATCCCGGCTTGCTATAATTATACTTCCATATTGTGTATAAGGTATAGTTAACTCCAGTTGTACAGAAAGGTGAGTTTGGCATATCTGTTGCATTGAGCCATATAATTGTTGTATTTCTTATATAATGTGCCTCTGGGTCTGGACTGTAATGGATGCCTTGGAATTCCATAACCGTTTCTGGTGGCATATCATCTACGCCAACACTCCAGTGATTGACACCTTCAGTATTACACAATCCGTCTTTGCTGAAGTAGTAGAGTGTATGATTGCATCCCTCAGTAAAGTTAAACTTGCCTGTGTAAAGAAGCCAGTAGTATGGAGCTATCTCACTTTCGTGAGATGAAACCTTAATAGTGCTTCCATTTATTGCTCCAGGCGTTGTTTCATCTGGATAATAATGCCATGTTCCATTTTCATCCTGCCACTTCCATCTATAATATGTATCTGTGAATGGATATATGCATGGCATCCTTCCGCTGTTATTCACTATAAGTTCAATCTCATCCTGTATGCATATTACTCCAGTTGGGCGCCAGCCGTATGTGGTCACATTATGAGTAGTTTCTGGTGGAGTTGCATCCACATAATATTCCTGTTCATGTATCTCCGTTGTATGACAAACTGGGTCTTTTGCAAAGTAGTACAATTTATGCCAGCATTCATTGAATGAAACATTTACCATTACATCAGCCCATGCATATGCCTCATACCATCCAATTATCTCTACATCATCAATATACCATGTCTCTCCAGGTGAATAGCCATTTGCATATGTCCAGATTAAATTGATTGTTTTATTTGCATATGGTGTCAAATCTATTTTAACTTCAGTCCAATTTTCTGACAAAGTACCATAACACCATGAGAATGTTCTGAGAGGTATTGTAATATTGTCTTCATGTATGTAAATGTCAAATTCATTTGCAGCGGATGCATTTGTTATATTCTCTGCTTTATGCCAGAATGTAAGATATATGTTGATATCTGGAGGTAAGCTTATATTATTTGAAATTAACCTACATGCTCCTGAAACATCATCTGCACATGCTGAATGATTTCCAGTATGATTCACATTACTCTGCTCCCATACAAAACAGCCCTCTGCTTCCCAGTCAGTTGGAAGCCATCCATCCTCAAATCCCTCGAAATAGTAGAGTGGATAGTATCCAGTTTCATTTTCAAATCTCCATTTGAGGATTGTTCCAGCAGAACAGTTGCCTTCAGGCATATCATCTGCAAATAATGTTATATTTGCTCCCGCTCTCAAATGCTCCGCTTTATAACCATATAATGTAACATTATCAATATACCAGTAATCAATTCCTTCTGGATCGCCTGTATATACAAATGCAATGTAGAATGTTGATGAACCAATTCCATCCATCCATGTCAAATTAGCTGTGACTGTAACTGGTCCATAATCATATGTTGGAGTTATATTCCATATATCCTGCCATGTTGCTCCATCTGAACTGATCTGAGCATGAAGCGTATACGAATGATTTATTCCATCATAATTATCTACATATGTCTTAAAGGAGAGAGTTGCCTCTCTATACCCAGACGTATCTATTGGTGGACTTATTAACATGCTTCCATCTTTAAAGAGCGGCCATTCTCCTTCCGCCTCAGGTGCAATTCCCCCCGCATTATTTGATGACCATGTATCCCATGCTCCATCTGTATCTGTCCAGCCTGCCAATCCATCATCAAAGTATTCTTCAAAGAGGAATCCTTCTGGGAATACTTCGTATCCATGCTCTGGATGTGTTTTGTTTATTTCTGGCAAACTGTTATCAACAAAGAATGTGCGGTGATATATTTTGGTATGATGACATACATTATCTTTTGCAAAATAATACAAATCATGCTGACATTCCTCAGTAAATACTATGCCATTGCTTTCATTGTAAACATACCATAAATAGTTGGCTATATCTGGCTCATCTGGATAATAGTTGCTTAAATTAATCACGCCGTCGCCCATTTCATATGGATAACTCGTTCCATTATATTCATATCTCCAGTATATTCCTTCTATACCAGAAGCACACATTCCCTCTCCATATCCATAATATTCTGTCTTAAAGGCAAAATCATATTCTGGCATCCATTCTCCATTCATGTACGCATGTCCACATTCATATGAATCATTGGTAAACCACCAATAATGGTCTGGATAATCAGATGTTACAACTATATAATATGTCTTTCCTGGTGTTAAGTTAATGGCATCGAAATGGAACTGATACCATGCTGGATACCATGTATATACAACAGTTATATTCCATCCAAGCAGGTTAAATCCTTCATCATATATGCTCACATTTACTTCATCATATGTCGCATTTAACAGCAATGAAACTGCATCAAGTCTGTCAACAGTTGGAATGAATGACTGCATCGTGATGAAAAGCTGTGAATTTATTGGATATGGATAATCTCCAACTGGCTGTATCTGGTCAATGAGTTTTGTTTCTTCAAGTGGTTTGTCAACTGCAGATAAACTTATCTGAGCGCCACATCTCAATGATTCTCTCACAACAGCTCCAGTTATAATGTCAAGGAATATTGCAGAGAAATTCTCCAGTTCTGTAATATCATTAACCTCTCCTCCTGTTGCATTTGCTATCTCCCACATCTCAGGCACACATGCAAGAGGTGGAGTGTAATATTGAGTATGATAAAATGGGAATACAATGACAGAATTATTCTGACACAAGCTCTTTGCCTCGTCAACTGCAAATGCATCATTTGCGTCTTCTGAGTGTGCACCTCCATCATATGCACATTCATCACTTATTGGAATGACTATTCTTGTTGCTCCTTCCCTCCATGGATACCACAACGCACACCATGATGTTCCTGGACCCCAGGATTCGTAATTAGCTGAAATGTTTGCTCCATTGAACCACACTGTTGTCATTTCATATGAATAATTCAAACTTGATGGATTGCTTGCCAGACCATAAACTGTAACATTTACATCCAATCCCTGGCTGATAAGCTGTTGTTTGAGTCCATCCATTTTATCATCTAAGGTATCCCATACGTCATACATACTTCCAGATGTATCAACAACGAATACAATATCCGCCTTACCTACCCCGTATGTTGGAGCGTATCCATGGTCTGGGAATTCTATATCAACCTCTGGTTCTTCTTTATCAACTCTATATCTCTTATAATGTATTTCGCTGTGATGGCATACATTATCTTTTGTCCAGTAGTATAAATCATGTATGCATGATTCATTGAAATGAATTCCTATGCTATCATTATATACATACCATAGATATATGCCACTGAAATCTTCATTAATAACTGTATCATTGTAATATATACTTATATTCACAATTTCCGTATGATATTCTGTGGTATCATTTTCATCTCTTGGATACCACTCTCCATTGTAATAATAGCCATAGTATATTCCTTCTATGCCAGAAGCACAAGGATTATCTCTCCAGTAAAGTATCTGGAATTTCCAGTCCCACCGTTCTGTCTGATTTTCCTCTTCTCCACTGATAGTTGCATTTCCTCTCTTATATGCATCATTTCCTGAATCTCCAGCATAATAATACCAGTGAACAAGTCCAGAAGATGATGAACGGTGAACTTCCATATAATATGTTTCATTTGGTGTAACAGGAATTCCTGGATTGAATACAAATTCAACCCATCCTTCACCAGATGTATTTAGCGTGACTGTGCTTGAAGCAATAGCAGTTGCTGGGGTCCAGCTTGAAACATTGTGTATATAAACAGTTATTGTTGCGGGAGCGCTCCAGTTGAGATATAGCTTTGTTGAATTTATATAGGTTGCATTTGGTTTGAAACCCTGTGCATCCCATGGCCATGGAGTTGTAACAGGATTATAAACCTGTATTGTATCCTGTAATGGACCATCTGTCTGTGCCTGATCTACAACCTTCAATAAATCTGGCATATCTTTTGCACTCATATCAATTCTTCCGCATGCTCTCAGGAATGGAACTGGCTTTAAAATTAAATCAACGCTAACTTCTTCCACATGCCATATGCTTTCATTGTCTGTCTCATTTATCATTAAAACATAATCGCAGTATCCCAAGACGTGATCACCATTATCTGTCCAGTTAACTATCACATACAAATTGCTGAATGATGGATAAACTTCATGCCATAGAGTGTAATTTGGATCAAACATTACCATATTCCACATATAATCTCCATAAAGTTCAACATACATCTCTCCATATGTATCATTTGTTAGCAGGAGAGTGATTGTGGCATTTATGAATTCATACATGTCTTCTTCTCCTTCTTCATTAGTCATATTATAATAATGTGTTTCCTTCCAATCTGTCCATGTATAACCTGTCCATGTATAATAATTGCCATATTCTGGATACAATTCGTGCCATGATGTATACATAGGTGGTCCCATGAACATATCCAATGGATTAATTGGTGGATCAGAATGCAAATAAATCGTATCTTCCTCATAATAATGATGCCATGGCTCTTCTTTATCAACTACTGGGTCATAAGCATCAACATAAATTTCCTCCATTTCCACATCTGTTACAATGGAATTATCAAGCCAGTCACTTGCCTCATAGAAATAATAAATGCGATGTCTACATTCCTCATCAAAACTCAAATTTACAGAAGGTATGCCTGGTTCCTGCACCCACCACCAGTGACCATCTATAAAAACTGGGGTTCCATATTCAGTATCATTTTCATCTACTGGATGCTCTTCCAGATATGGAGTGGTGAAGTTTGTATAGTCATATCTCCAGTAGAATACAAAGTCACGCCACCCAACAGCACATTCTGGCAAATCCGTCAAATTAAGATAGAAGGTTTTGCCTGCTCTCACAAACATTTTTCCTGTTTCATTATCATAATAGAAACCATGTTCATCTGGATATTCAACATTTAAATCTGGCGGGCTATTGTCAACATAATGTGTCTGATTTATAATGCGAACATTTCCAAGCAAATCTTCAGCCATTATTTCAATATAATGTGTGCATTCCTCTGTTAAATTAAATGGTTGTGTATAATTCATCCATGGCGTCCATGTTCCATTCCACCATATGCGATATTTCAAACTTTTAACTCCTACTCCTCCCATGCACCATTCATCCCATGTTGTCAATTTAAAGAATGCCTTGCTTGTTACCCATGTTCCATTCAATCCATCCCACGAAATCGTGCGATTGTAGAAAGTGTAGCTGAATGGATATATATATGGATGATATGGATAATATTCTATTTTGAATGTGAAATCCCATGAGGTGTTTTCTATACCATTCACATATGCATGTCCATCTGGATATTTATCCTTTCCATCATAATATGAATTATATGCAAACCAGTAGAAGATATAACCTGTTGACTGATTTTGCATGACGGAGATCCAATATAAACCTCCAACATCTGTATATAACCTATTAGTCAAATGGAATTGAAGCCACCCGCAATAATAGTTCTCATCATCAACTGGTATTTCAACTGGATATCCATATGCAAGAATATCTCCCATTGTTTCATTCCATATCATTAATACTGGTGGATATTCTGGGTCGAAGTATCCGCATACATAAACGCTTACAGCATCAATATAACTCCATGGTGCAAGGAAGCTCTGAAAATCATCTATTACATATGTAACTATTGCTGAATCATTCCAGTATACCTGTTCAAGCATATTCACTTTTTCAATATCCTTTCTTATTACTGGAGGTGTATTGTCAACGAAATGCTTCTGTTTGTGGGTGAAGTTATTTCCAACACAGTCAACAGCCCAATAGTGTATCTCATGAACACAATCATATTTAAACGTTAGATTTACAGATATATTTCCAACTGTTGGGTCTTTATCGAGTGGGCTGTTATCTGGCACAACAACAGGTTCATACTTTGTATCATCCCACGAACCATTTAAATCATCATTCCAGTCTATCCAGTAGCCAAGTTTGCATACTCCTGCTCCTCCTCCACATCCCAAATCTGTTGCATTCAACCATATTACAGTATGATTTGTTAGCCATAGATTCGGAGTCCATATTGGTTCTCCATATTGAGATGGAAGATAATCATCTACAGTTGGCCCAACAAATTCTTTTGTAATGACAGGCTCTGTGCAGTCAACCGCAATATCTCTATCGTATATACCATAGTTTCCAACATAATCAGTTACCCTCCATTTAATCTCATGGAAGCATTCCTCATCAAATGTTAATCTTGCAAGTATATAACCTTCTCTATCATCATAGTCATTCATATCATTATCATGAATTGAGAAATCATACAACCAATCATATCCTGATGGTTCATCTGGATTCCAGTATACAGAATAATTGAACCATTCAACACCACTCTGACATATGCCTGTATCATATAAAAGAACCCACATTGCATTTGAGCAATTTATTGCATCCAGACCATGTATTGTGGAATGTGGATCGTCAAACCATACATCATATACTGGCTTTGTTTCATCAACATCATGCCACTGCCCATGTGTATATTCAACACCCTGTATTGTTTCATTATTGTCATCACTGTAAAACTCTATATAATACTGCCCTTCTCCTGCCCATGGAAAATCTCCAAGAGTGAAATTTCCAGTATATAATGAAAAATTATGTCCCTTTCCAATTCCTGTTCCTGGCTCAGGATGCCATGAGCCATTATACCAAATACGATAATAGGTTGCATTTACGCCATCATTATCTGTTGCAGTAAAACTAAATGGCGTATCAAGAGTTACATAGTAAAACTCATTTGAACCATAATCTGGATAGTATCCATAGTTTGGATGTGAATGGTGTGGGTCTCCAACATTCTTTACTGTTATAGGTGTATCAATTACAAAATTCATTACAATGTTACCTGCTGTCTGATTATCTGGTGGCATTAATGTATCATTTGTTCCCTGGTTTCCCATGCTATCATTCGCCATTCCTATAAGCTTTCCTCCTTGTGTCCAGTCTGGTCCACCAGGTCCTCCAAACGTTATGGAGTACCATCCTGTATCATTTGTATAAGCTGTCAGAACTTCGTGATTAGTATCATCAGTAAGAGTTACCAATGCACCTACAACAGGTGTTAAATTCTGATATATTACCCTTCCATGAACTTCCAGAGGTGCCGAATCTGGCCATCCACTTGTCTGTATGGAATTAAATACCATAGATATTACCGACAATGCGACAATTGTAGCCACAGTGGCCCCAAATAACATACTCTTTTTTCCAATAATATTCCTTCTTTCAGATTTTATTCTACTCATTTTTTTCCCCCCATATTTGCTCTAACATACTGTTAGGTTAGAATATGGACGTTCTTTATATAAATTTCTATTTTTTCAAGATAATAAACCTTCGTTATGTAATGAAATTAACCTGTCCAGCTGAGAATCAAAATTATGAGATCTTCAGCATTTATTATCTCATCACCATTCAAATCTATTTTATGATCCCAGTTTTCATTGCTGGAGGTATGCATCCAGTTTATTATTATTTTTATCAAATCCAGAACATTAACTCTTCCGTCTCTATTCAAATCTGGATTATAAAATTTTATAATGTCATCTGGTTGTGAAGGGAAATTTTCAGTATTATTTACATAGTCAACTCCTATTGAAATAAACGCATAATATCCAACCTCTCCGAAACTAAATGTAATGTTATATGGGGAATAGAAATCATTTAAATGGCTCCAGTTTACAGAGTTGGTGAAATTTCTGGATTCTGAATATGAATAGTAAATTTTGATATAATCCACTCCAACATTATCATATGAACTAACATTAAATGAAATATTTATCTCCTTAGTGAAACTTTTTTGTATGGATATGAAGGTTGAAGGAGAAGTCGCATCCACGAGTATGCTTTCATTATTTACTCCTTCTTCATTTGCATTTTTGTCGTCACTGTAAAATTCTATATAATACTGCCCTTCTCCTGCCCATGGAAAATCTCCAAGAGTGAAATTTCCAGTATATAATGAAAAGTTATCTCCCTTTCCAATTCCTGTTCCTGGCTCAGGATGCCATGAGCCATTATACCAAATACGATAATAGGTTGCATTCACATTTCCGTAACATGTTAAATTTATTAATGAATTAATCCCAATCCATTCATTGTATTTGGGGATGAATTTTATTGTTGTTATTATTGCCTCCATATCAACAGAGAAATTATATAACAGAATTGCAACATTTCCTGCCTCATCTTTTGCCTTTAACATGAAGGTATAGTTTCCTTCTGAAGTTAAATTAAAATAGACAGAGGTTGATTTACTCCAGTTGCTCCATGTCGAATAATTTACTAATGAATATGAATAAGATATGTTGTTGAACGAATCAGAAGCTGTCCATTCAAAAAATATGGTGAGATTATTTGTAATGGAAGGAGGATATTCAATCATATATATTTGGGGAGGAGTGGTGTCAACTTTTATGCTTGTATTTTTTATTTGCTCCCCATTTCCTAAATTGTCAATGGAATAGTATGAAATGTTATACCTTCCTTCTCCAATCAAAAGGCTTCCATTATATTCAATCCATGTATTATTTATTTTATAATATATGAAAGCAATGCCACATCCGCCATTGCATCCATAATCTGTTGCATTTAAAGTGATACTAACATTGCTTACATACCATCCATTGTTCCCAGTTGTTCCAGATAAAGTTAAAGTTGTTTCTGGCGGGCTATTGTCAACATAGAATGTTACGTTGTATAGTGGAGATGAGTTGTTTGCAAAATCTTTTGCATAATATTCTATGTAATGGATGCATTCCTCATAAATATTAAATGAAATATTAGTTGGATGTATTTTACAGGCACTCCAGCTTCCATTCCATATCCTATAATATATATTAAAGGGATTCAGATCGCTTGCGTTTATATATATTGGGGTGAGGGAAGTTATGTAATCATTATAAATTGGAGGACCAACTTCAACTATAACATAAGGAGGAAATGTATCCAGAATGTATGGATATGCCTCTGCATCATCACCTGGCAATGGCTTTTCTTCCAAACTACCATTTCCAACTGCAACAGCAATGAAACCATATATTCCATCTTGGACTAAAGAAAAATTAAATGAACCATCAACGCTTGTATCATTTCCTGCAAGATTCCATGTTACATTCCCGTCATTTGAATAATATATTGAAACATAATCTGGGAGACCTGTGAAATTGTATGATATGGTTACATTTCTTTCATTTGATATTCCTGTTGGAGATGTAGCAAGAGCATTGCACTCTTCCTGTGTGTTAAAATTCCATGTATAATTTCCAGTATTTCCTGCAAAATCTTCATATCCCTCTATATAAATTTTTATTGAATCCCCTGCATTCCATGGGTTATGGGAGAAGATGAGGGTATCATTTTGAATATATGTTGTGCTCCATGTATAGCTCCAGTTTCCAGGATTATATCCAGAAAGCTGAATTAAAGATAAAGTAGAACTTGTATTAATGCTTTCATTGAATATTATAATAATTGGATTTGATACAGGAACAGTTGAATTGTTTAATGGATTTGTATAAATTACATAAGGAGGTATTCTGTCAATTTTTATTGTTGCATTCTTTGCGTCTTCTTCATTTCCTGCGTTATCTATGCTGAAATATTTTATGTAATGAATTCCATCTGTTGAAATGTTGAAAGGAGATATATAGTTCAACCATGTTCCGTTGTCAATACTATATTTTGTAATATATATATTAGAAATATTATCATGTGGAAAAAGTTCAATTGAGACATTGCTAACATACCATTCATTTTTGCCGTCTGGGGAAGAAGGATTTAGAGATAGAGAGGTAATAGGTTTTTCCAAATCTATTTTGAATGAGAAATTTTTTATATCTTCTGTATTGCCCAGAAAATCAACTGCATAATATTCAATAAAATAAGAGCCATTTTCTTTAATTGAAAAACTATGGCTATAATTGGTCCAAGTAAGATTGTTAATCCTATAAAAAATTGTTTTCACTCCTGAACCATTATCATATGAATATAGCCAAATTGAAACATTACTAACATACCATCCATTATTTCCATCTGGAAATTGAGGAGAAATAGAATAGTTTGAAAAGGGAGGTTGATTGTCAATTATTATATAAACTTCATCTGAATTAATATTGCCTGCGTCATCCATTGCAATTAACCTTATTCCAACAACACTTCTATCTGGAAAATTAAGAAGTGTCCAGTTGAAAGAACCATCATTTGGCAAAGGCCATGGAGAGCCCCATGCCCCCCCATTCATATTGTATTGAAAAGATATACTCAAATTCTCATCCATTGCGTCATATGCTATCCATGTTATCTGCAATTTGCTTTTTGATTTTGCATATGAATTGTTTTGAGGGGAAGTTATGTTGACGTATGGCAAATTTGTATCCAGAATGTATGGATATGCCTCTGCATCATCACCTGGCAATGGCTTTTCTTCCAAACTACCATTTCCAACTGCAACAGCAATGAAACCATATATTCCATCCTGGACTAAAGAAAAATTAAATGAACCATCAACGCTTGTATCATTTCCTGCAAGATTCCATGTTACATTCCCGTCATTTGAATAATATATTGAAACATAATCTGGGAGACCTGTGAAATTGTATGATATGGTTACATTTCTTTCATTTGATATTCCTGTTGGAGATGTAGCAAGAGCATATGAACTTGTGTAATACACGGTGACATTCACTATTTGATAACCAACTCCTGTATCAATGAAAACAGTGGAATTATTCCCATACAAAGCTCCTTTCTTCGCCTCAACATAGAGTGTATCTCCCCAGTCAAATTCATTCTCCAAAAAAAGAGTGGTATATGCTCCCTTCCCCTGCTCTCCTGTCTGG
The DNA here is from genome assembly GCA_011052825.1 of Thermoplasmatales archaeon. Lineage (GTDB taxonomy): Archaea > Thermoplasmatota > E2 > UBA202 > JdFR-43 > DRIF01. The sequence continues at coordinate 252 of DRIF01000079.1, read as the reverse complement.
GTTATTGCGGTTTTTGTTATGTTTTTATCCAGATTTTTTATATATACTACAACATTGTTAATTCCATTGCCGTCTGAATCTCTCACAAATCCACCAACAGCATGAAAAAGTTGCTGTTCAGATTTTGGAAGATAGGACAGCACTATTGCAGATATAATGATTATGAGCAGCAATGCCTTAAATTTCACAATTTTTAATCACGCCTTTATTTTAAACTTTTCCATATAAAAAGAATTAATGACACTACCAATA
>DRIF01000078.1 GCA_011052825.1 Thermoplasmatales archaeon | reverse complement strand
TTTGGATTATTTCCTCTTCTGATAATCTCCTTCTGTAGAGAGGTGTTCCTTTCGTTTCCATAAAATAGGTCCTACAGTGTTTACAATAATATCTTTGATGACCTGTTGAATATTTACCACTTTTAATGATGTCCTTTCCTTTTTCTTTCAGATAATATTTACATCTGGGATTTTGACAAACAACATTAATTGTTCCTCTCGGACGAGCCATTCTTTTCACCTAATAGTATATTATGTTCTAGTATAATAAACTATCGTAAATTAGGACAATACCTAATCTTTAAAAACATCAATTTTCACCACTGTTTTTCACCAATTTATTTATATAATAAATAATATTACACCTTGATGGCAGAGAGGAAAAAGAAAAAAACTGTAAAGAATTGGTATGCTTTAATAGCACCGAAAGCGTTTGGTAAAACCAAAATAGCTGAAACTCCCGCTGACAGTGAAGATAAAGTTATTGGGAGAACTGTTGAGGTTTCATTGCAGGAATTTACAGGAGATTTTGCAAAAGCTCATATAAAATTAATTTTTAAGGTGGTCGAGGTTAGTGGATTTGAGGCTCGCACCGCTTTCATTGGACATACAACAACCACAGACTATGTTAAAAGAATGGCGAGAAGATATAAATCAAAGATAGATGGAGTTTTTGATGTGAAAACAAAGGATGGAGTAAGGATAAGAGTTAAACCATCTGCCTACACAGGAAAAGTAATCAAAACTTCTCAAAAGCGTGCAATAAGAGCTTTCATGAAGGAGGTTATAGAAAAACTTGCCAGTGAAAACACTCTTGATGAATTTGTAAAATACATGCTTGATGGGGAAATCGGAAAGCAGACATACAAACTTTCTAAAACAATTTATCCTGTAAAAAGGGTGGAAGTTCATAAATCCGAATTGCTGGAATCTCCAAAAGTTGAAATAAAAACAGAGAAAGAAGCTGAGGAAATAGAAAAGGAGGAAGAAGAAACGGAAAAAGAAATGAAGGAAGAAGTAAAAGACAAAGTAGAAGAAGGAATAAAGGAGACAGAAGAAACGGAAGAAGTAGAAGGAATGAAGGAAGAGGAGAGGGAAGGAACAGAGGAAAAAGTAAATGAGGAAACTGAAGAAGCTAAAGAGGAAATAAAAGAATCAGAATAATTTTTTTATTATTTCTTTCTTTAATTCATCTATTCCAAAACCTTCTTTACATGAAATTTTGAGGAAATTGGTTTTTCCACCGCTAATATCCACCTTATTTTCCACAACAATCATCTCAACATCAAAATTTTTCTTTACTTCTTCTATAAGTTTTAGCTGATTTTCCAAAGTATAACCACAGTGCATCGTTGCATCTACTATAAAAATTATGATATCAGGAAGATGACGGATGGCTATTATTCCTTGTCTTTCTATTTCATTTCTCTCCTTATCTGGTCTGTCGAGCAAGCCAGGCACTTCAATAATTTGTATCTTAAATTCTTCATTCTTCCTTTTTACTCGCATATGCCCAAGAATCAATCCTTTTGTTGTGAATGGATAGGAAGCAATTTTTGGTTTAGCAGAGGATAAAAGTTTTATCAAAGAAGATTTCCCAACATTTGGATATCCCGCAATTATAATAGTTGGCATTTCTGTGTTTATATCTGGAAGATTTTTCATTTTTATTCTTGCCTCCTCCAGAAAATTTAGATATTTATCTATCTGATACACAACAGATGATATTCTCCCATATGTCATTTTTAATATTTCCCTGTAATTTTCATTTTTACTGGCAATTTTAATTGATTCCCTTACTATTCTGTCTATTTTTCTGTCAGCCCATTTTAAAGCCCCGAGGGATTTTTTTAATTCATCGATTCCAATCAGTAAATCAATAATTTCATAATAGAATCTGTGCAATCTATCAAAAGATGGAAAAGATTTGACATATTTTTCCATGATTTTATGAATTGTATTTCTTACACTTTTTATTTTTCTTAATGTTAACTTTTTCTTATCTTTTGCTTTTATGTTATTTGCTCTACCAAATGCCTTATCCAATATTTTTTCAGCATTCTGTATCACAGGCAGAGAGAACATCAAAATATAATATTGTTCTATATAAAAATGCATGTAATTGTTTCCATATTTCATCAACTTTTTATATTGCTTTTTGCTTAATGTTCATGATAGTTGCTCCTTCTATACTCTCAGCAGATTTCTCTAAATTAGGAGAAGAAATTAAAAAAGTTGAAAAAGCAGGAGCTGACTGGATTCATATAGACGTTATGGATGGTAATTTTGTCCCAAATATAACAGTTGGCTCATGCGTTGTAAAAGGAATAAGAAAAATAACAAATCTCCCTTTTGATGTTCATTTAATGATTGAAAAACCAGAAAAACATTACATGGATTTTATCAATGCTGGTGCAGATTTTATCACAATTCATGCTGAAGCTACAAAATGCATGTATCGCTTGATTAAGGAAATTAAAAAATATTGTAAGGTTGGCGTCGCCCTCAATCCCGCTACCCCTCTCTGCGGTATAGAAAATGTTGTCAACGAAATAGATTTGCTTTTGATAATGAGTGTTGAACCTGGATTTGGAGGGCAGAAATTTATTACTGAAATTTTGCCAAAAGTTGAGAAAGCAAGAGAAATGATTGACAGAAAAACCTACCTTTCAGTTGATGGAGGTGTGAATGATAAAAATATAATATTTCTTAAAAAAGCAGGAGTTGATGTTGCTGTATCTGGTTCATATGTATTCAGAAGCAAAGATTATAGAAAAGCAATTGAAAAACTAAAAATATGATTAACTCTCCTTCAACTTCTCTTCGAGTTCCTTTATTTTATTTCTTATTTTTTCAAGTCTTTTTTCATATTTTTCCTTCAACTTTTCATATTTTTCCTTTTTTATCTCGTTTTTTCTCTTTTCCAGTTCTTTCAAATCTTCCTTTACCATGGCTCTCATTTCATTTAGATCCTCTATCTTCTCTCTTATTCTGTTTTCCTTTGTCATGACTATGAAAATAAATAAAGGAGAAAAACTTTACTATTATGTTTGTGAAAAGATTTCTCGGAATTGGCTTTGAATCAAATGTTTATTTAATAAAGGGAGACAAGAATGCTTTAGTTGATACTGGAACAGGTTTTTATTCTCGGCATTTAATAAAAAAATTAAGTGAGGAAATTGAGCGAAACAATTTGGAATATGTAATATTAACGCATGAGCATTTTGACCATTGCGGAGGTGTGAAGTCAATTAAGGAAGTTTTTTCACCAAAAATATGCATACACGAGAATGGGGCAGAAGTTATTGAAAAGGGGATGAAATGGAGTGCTGAATTTTTCAATGCAATTCAACCAGCAGTAGACATTGATATAAAATTGAAAGATGGTGCACAAATTGATTTAGGAAATGTAATTCTGAAAATATTATATACACCAGGCCACTCAAAAGGTAGCATATGTATTTATGAAGAAGAGAGCAAATCCCTTTTTTCTGGAGATACAATATTCACAAATGGAGGTATAGGAAGAACAGATTTTTATGGAGGGAATAGAACAGGACTTATAAATTCAATAAAAAAAATCAGCAATATTCCTGTAAAAAACCTATATCCAGGACATGGAGATTTTGTTGAAGGAAACGCAGAGATACATATTAAAATGGCTGAAAGAAATAGTTTGATTTTTTAGTGGAAATATACTTAAATCAGAAATCATTAATTGTTTTAATGGAAGGAAAAACAAAATGTCCTTACTGTAAGCAGAATGTTGTTGTGGAAGTTCCAGATGGCTCAAGAGGTATTCAGAAAACAAAATGCCCAAATTGCGGAATGAATATAAAAGTTGAAGTGACTGAGAGAGAGGAGACAGTAGAAACTCCAATACATCCTCTGTTAAAGCAAAAATCGTCTAGAGCTTTGAATATTGCTGGTTCTCTCCTTATAATAACCTCTGTTCTTGGAATAATAATGGGCTCTTCTTTTCTTTTATTTGAAAATATTGCAACTGGGGGAGAAGGAATTTATGAGGGAAGAGTAATTGATATAGAAAATAATCCAGTTAAGGATGCTTCAATATATTTGGCAGATGATGAAATTATGAAAATAGGAAAAACAGATGAAAGAGGATATTTTTCAATAAATATGACAACAGGAAAACATAAAATTTTGATTGAGAAAAATGGCTATATCTCAAAAAAAGCAACAATTGGAGTTTTTCCTTTTAAACCCATACTAAGGGAAAAATTTTTGATGGAAAGAGGAGAAGGAATTAAGGAGGAGAAAAAATTGACTGCAATCATTTTTGATACAATGCCCATAATTTTTTCATTAGTTCTAATATTGTCCATCCCTCCTCTAATAGGAGGAATATTTTGCTTCATGAAAAGATATGATATAGTTGTTATAATTTGCGCCATATTTGGCATATTTTCAATAGGTTTTTTCATTGGAACAATACTGAGTATAGTTGCACTTTTTATAGTTATTACTCATAGAAATGAGTTTGCCACCATATAACTTTTTTAATGGAAGAGCATTTAAGAATGTGCATCCAAGTGAAGTTATAAAAGGAAGTGTATCAAAAAAACTCGAAGGAAAAAAAATCATTTTAGGAATTACAGGAAGTATAGCCTGTGTTGAATGTGTTAAAATTGCTAGAGAATTAATAAGACATGGAGCTGACGTCGTTGCGCTAATGAGCGAAGAAGCATGCAAAATTCTTGGCTATCAAGCAATGGAATTTGCAACAGGTAAAAAAGTTATTACTGAAATAAGCGGGAATGTTGAACATGTTAGCATTGAAGGAGATTTGTTGCTTATAGCTCCATGCACTGCAAACACAATCTCCAAAATTGCTCTTGGAATAGCAGACAATGTAATAACATCTTTTGCAATTGCTTTCACAAAAAAAATCTTGATTGTTCCATCAATGCATCTTTCCATGTATAAAAATGAATTTTTACAAGAAAACATTGAAAAATGCAGAAAAAAGGGAGTGAAATTTATTCTGCCAAAAATAGAAGAGGGGAAAGCAAAAATGGCAGGAATTGAGAATATAGTTGAAGATGTCATAAGAATTTTGAAGGGAGGAAAGGAAGATAAAAAAGTTCTTATAATTGGTGGAGCAACTCATGAGCCGATAGATGATGTAAGAGTTATAACAAATCTTTCTTCAGGGAAAATGGCAAAAGCTCTTGCAAAGGAAGCATATGAAAGAGGAGCAGAAGTTACATTATGGGCAAGCTTTGAACCTTATGATTTTATTGAAAATAAGAAATTCAGTAGCATAAAAAATCTAATAAATATGATTGAGGAAAGCGAAAAAAAATATGATGTTGCAATAAATTGCTCTGCAATATCAGATTTTGTGATTGACAAAAAAAGAGGAAAAATAAAATCTGGAAAAGAAGTTAATTTGAAACTTAAACCGGCTCCAAGAATAAACCCAATGCTGAAAAAAATTGCAAAGATTGTTATTGCTTTTAAACTCGAGGAAAAAGAAGAAGAAGTTTCAACTAAGGCATATGAAATGATTGAAAAGGATGGAGTTGATTATGCTATAGGAAATACTGTTGAGAGTATTGGCAAAGAATATACAAAAATATGGATTTTTGGAAAAGAGGGATTGATTAAAAAAATGGAAGGAAAAAAAGAAGAAGTTGCTGAATATATAATTGATTTAATATGAAGGCAATTGCATTTGCACCAGCCCATATAACAGGTTTTTTTGAAATTTCCATGGAAGAAAACGCAGGTTCAAGAGGAGCAGGCATATGCCTTTCTCTTGGAAGTTATGCATTCGTTGAAAAAATTGAGGAAAAGAAAATATGTATTGAAGGAAATGTTGGAAATGGGGAGGTAACCAAGAAAACAATAAAAAATTTGGGGGCAGAAAAAGTGAAAGTTAAGATAATAAACGAACTACCTTTTTCTCAGGGTTTTGGAATAAGTGCGTCTTCATCACTTTCCTCCTCTCTCGCATTATGTTATCTATTTAATTTACCCGAAGTAAAGGCAGTTGAAGCTTCCCATTTTGCTGAAATTGATAGTAAAACAGGATTGGGGGATGTCGTTGCATCCTATGCTGGAGGAATTGAAATAAGGAAAAAGCCAGGTTTGCATGGAATAATAGAAAAAATTAATTGTAGGGAAAAATTAATTGTTGCTATAGTTGGAAAAGAAATTAAAACAAAAGAAATTTTGAATAGCAGAATAGTTGACAAAATTAATGAGGTTGGAAAGGAATGTATAAAAGATTTTATGAAAAATAAATCACTGGAAAATTTTTTTGAAATTTCCTTAAAATTTTCATTTGAAACAGGACTTGCAGACGAAAAAATGAAAAATTTGTTGAAAAAGGCAAATAAAATTGGAATGGCTGGAATGTGCATGCTTGGAAACTCAATTTTTGCAATTTATAGTGAAAAAATGAAAAAATTTCTTTCAAAATATGAGCATTATGAATGTTTTATAGATAATGAGGGGGCAAGAATATTAACATCCTTTTTCCCTTAGCCACTTTCTGAAACACTCTCTGTGCCAGTATTTTCCATCTTTAAATATCTCCTCATCCTCTATATCCTTCCCACAATAACCGCATTTCATAAAAAAATATTGCATTTATGTATAAAAATTAAATGAAAATTGAGGAAAGAATTTCAATAAGAAATACAAAAACAGGGATTGCAAAAATTGTTGTCCAGGTTACAGAGAGAGCAGTAACTTTTTTATCTATTCCATACGGAACAAGAAACATATTTGTGCTTGTTATTGGCAAAATTGAATTTAAAACCATAACAACAAACCATTCTGAATGAATAATTTTTAAAAAAAGAAGTAACCCAAAAATTAATGAAATTATAGCAGGAGTTATTATCATTGTTAAAATTAGTATATCTCTCACCCAATTTCCATACCCCTCATCTTTTCCAAAAAATAGTTTTTTCAGTTCATCAATTTTTATATCCTTAATTTTTATGCTTGAGCCAACATAATAAAGAGCTATTGGTATTGTAAGAGAAGCAAAAAAATTCAGAATAGTCCCCCAGTCATATGAGGAAGTGGTTATCCCAGTATATTTATGAATAATGATTGCACTAACTGGAAATAAAAGCAGATACCAGGGATATAATCTCAGGAAAAATGGCAGAGGATTTTTTCCTTCTTTATCTCCTTTTACCTCTTTTTTATGAATTGAAGAAAGAACATAGGGAACAATTGCAAACAAAAATATTCCCAGAAGACTGATATAAATTGCAGCAAAAATTGCCCATTCCTCTATTGCTAGTATCGCCCCTCCCACGAAGGCGGCGCTCCTGCCCTGATTAACTATAACTGTTTTCAGATAATAATTTTTTTCTGTTCCAGAGTAACTTTTTGTGATTCTTTTAACTGCAAAAACATATGCTATGAGGTAAAGAAAAGCCATATTTGCAAAAGCTATGACAGCAAAATTTATCTCTTCACTCCCAAAATCAACATTTAGGAAAAGTTTGAATTGAAGAATTGGAATGAATACGAAAAGTATGCCTATGCCTATTTTTCTCATTATTTTATTTATTTTCTCTTCCCCAAAAATTTTTGATAAAATTATGTTTACAAAAAAGCCCACAGCTATCCATGGAAGTGTATACAGACCGCTTATATATGGAATTATTTTTTCAATTATTTCTATAATTTTTTCCCCTCTTGACAGGAAAACAGTATTGTATTAAAAATTTTTCTCGCAAATAATTTATTCATTATTTTTATATCTTTACATGTTCAAAAAAAGAAGGAGATATTGTAGTTGCAAAATTTACAGATGGAGAGATACTTAAAAATATAAAAGGGATGGCAGAAGAATTAAAAATTGAATCAGCAATAATATTGAATGGAATTGGCATGGTTGATAATGCTGTTATTGGTTATTATGATGGAGAGAAATATGTTGAAGAGATTATAAAAGAACCAGCAGAGATTGTTTCAATGCAGGGGAATATAGGAAAATGTGATGAAAAGATAATAATCCATGTCCATATAGGAATTGCATGTAAAGATCATATGGTCAGAGGGGGACACTTAATTGGTGGAAAAGTTAGGGTTGTGAATGAAATTGCTTTATATATACTGGAAAAAATAAAAATAGAGAGAATTAGAAAAGAAAAATTGATGGAAATGGAATTAAAATAAAATCAATCATGCCAGAAGCGTTTTGTTCTTGCATAAACTATCTCTTTCTCCAGAATTTCTTTGAGAAGCTCGTTTCCTTCCTTCTGCATTGAAATTATTCTGGATGCTGTATCTGGACCTATTCCATGTCCAGCCATAACAAATATTGCTTTTTTTCCATAATATGCAACGAGAGAGGCACTTTTCATCATTCTTCTCTCATTTTCTTTCCCTTTAACAACTGCAAGCATTTTTGATGAACATTTGGGGCATTTTGTTGGGGCTCTATAAACTCTTGTCACAATTGAATATTTGCAGTTCATGCAAATCATTTTTATTCTTGTATCTTCAATCCTTTTCCTCAATGCTTCCAGTGTCGATGCATCTATCCCAAATGGTTTGAAAAATTCCTGTTTTACTTTTTCTCCCTCCATGGTTATTGGAGATAGTTTCTGAAAATGAAATTTTATTTCTCCCATCCTTATCATTTCAAGGGCTTTAACTGTATTTTCAACATCCATTCTATCCCATATTGCTTTATCTATCACCTCCTCCATAAAAGGAGTGTTACTCAAAATATTTATAATGCGGTTAACAGAAATTTTTTCATAATCTGCCCCCCTTTCTATTATACCAAATTTTCTTGCTACTTTAACAACTTCCCATTTTATGGATGAAGAATTCTTTAAGATTATTCTTAGAAGATGCTCAACAGTTTGAGGTTCTATGCTTTTTAAAATATCTTCTATTATTTTTAAATCAAAAGAACGAGGGATTTTAAAGAATATTCTGTATGCATCACTTCCTGTTACAATTCCTTCATCCACTCTTTGAGAGAGTAGTGAACCAACTATTTTACCCAAAGTTTCATTCACCTTTGTTCCAAAGTGAGTATAAACGTAAACATTATTTCCCTCATATTCAACTGTAATTAAACTGTCACAAGGAACTTTAAATCCATTTTCAACCTGCTCTTTTATCTCTTCTTCTATTATTTTATCTTTAATTTTTCCCTCACAAACCATTCTTCTAAGCTTTCCAACCTCCCTCGCTATTTCAAACGGAACAGGTATTTCTTCTCCAGCCCAATCGGGAACAGTGTATGTTTTATCAACTGGAGAGACAAGTATGCATTCTTTTCTTTCTACAACTTCCCATGCTCTTCCCTTCATTATGAAACGATAACCTATATCGCAATAACTGCTTACAAATCTTTCATCGAGTTTCCCAATTTTTTTGTTTGAAGAGATATCAATTACTTCATAACTTTTCTCATCTGGAATCATTGAAATATTGTCTATGAAATAAAAAATTGATTTTTTTCTTCTCTTAACAATTCCATTTTCAAACCATATTACACCACTTTTTTTCAATTGTTCAATAACTTCATAAAATTTTTTACTATTTAAATTTCTGAAAGGATATGCTCTCCTTATTATCTCATAAATTTTTTCTGCCTCTATATTTCCATGTTCAACTGCCATTGATATTATCTGATTTGCAAGAACTGAAAGAGGGTTTTCTCTTATTCTTGTTTTTTCTATTTCATTTTTAACTGCTTTCTTTGCTATAACATATGCCTCTGCATATTCTTCTGGATTTATTGACACAATTTTTCCATTTGAAACTTCTCCTATTTTATGTCCACTTCTCCCTACTCTTTGAATTATTCTTGTTACCTGGCGAGGAGAGTTGTACTGCAAAACAAAATCAGCGTGTCCTATGTCAATTCCAAGCTCAAGTGAAGATGTGCATATGAGAGCTCTTATACTCCCTTCTTTAAATTTTTCCTCCGCCTCTATCCTGGCTTCCTTTGACAAAGAACCATGATGAACCTCTATGCTTGCTCCCATTTCTCTCAGGCGGGAGGCGAGAATTTCTGCTGTATCTCTTGTATTTACAAAGAAGAGGGTTGCATTATGTTTTTCTATAATTTCTTTTATTCTCCTGATTAATGCAGATGATTTAATGTCGAGACCTGTTTTCATGGCAATTTCGCGGTCAACTTCTTTTATTTCAGGAACATCCATCTCTATTTTCATTTTTTTCTTACCCATTGCATAAATTATTTTTACCTTTCTTCCTGCATTCAAAAATTTTGCAATTTCCTGAGGATTTCCAACAGTTGCAGAAAGCCCTATTCTCTGGAAATCTCCAGATATTTCCCTCACTCTCTCTAAAGCCACAGAAAGCTGTGCCCCTCTTTCATCCTCTGCGAGTTCATGAATTTCATCTATAACAACCCATCTTACATTTTTCAATAATTGGCGAAGTTTTTTTCCTGTGAGCATAATCTGAAGTGTTTCAGGTGTTGTAATTAGCATGTTTGGAGGATGCAAAACCTGTTTCTTTCTCTCCTTTATTGATGTATCTCCATGACGAACTGCAATTTTTATTCCTAAAGCTTTTCCCCAGTAGAAAGTCCTTCTCAGCATATCCCTGTTTAAAGCCCTCAAAGGAGTTATATAAAGTATGTTTATTCCCTCTCTCCTATTTTTCATGAATAAATTGAATACTGGAATAAGAGCAGATTCTGTTTTGCCCATTCCAGTTGGAGCTATGACAAGACAGTCCTCCCCTTTCAATATTTCAGGAATCGCTTTTATTTGGGGAAGTGTAAGCTCATTTATGCCCAGTTCTTTCATTACTTTCTCAATCTCTGGACGAAGCACATTACTACAGTAAAAGGGGTTTAAATAGGTTAGTGAATCTCCAGTATATTTTTCAATCAACATTTACAAACAATTCTAATAACAACAATAGAACGGTTTGCTGATATTTATCACTCTAGACTTGACTTATACCAAAATTGTTATATGATGTTCTCTTATAAAATTCCTAAGATAGAAATGAGAGACAAAATAATGCTTGAAAAAGAAATATGAAACTATTTCAGAGAAATAAAAAGTATATATTCACAAGGGGATTATACAGAAGGAAGTTTTAGAACACCTTTTGAAAATTTTATTAAAAAATTGAATGCAAATTATAAACTTATTCAGGAACCGAAAAGAACCACTGGCTTAGGCGCGCCTAATTTCAAGGCATTTTATGGCGTTAGAAAAGTGGGATATATAGAACGAAAGATATTAACGAAAATTTAGATAAAATTACGAATCTATTATTCTAAAAAACCTATTTAAAATAAATAAAATTCAAAAATCGCTGGAAAACCTATCACAATCCACAAACTTTTATATTCTCTCCATATTTTATTTCATGCAGGTTAGGGCTGCTCGCGGTAAAAGTTTGAGATGTAAGGGATGGAGGCAGGAAGGCATATTAAGAATGCTTGAAAACAATCTTGAAAATGCAGAAATGCCAGAAAAATTGATAGTTTATGGTGGCTCAGGAAAAGCTGCAAGAAACTGGGAATGTTATGAAAAAATTGTTGAAAGTTTGAAGGAAATTGAAGAAGACGAAACCCTGCTCGTTCAATCAGGAAAACCCGTTGCAATATTCAAGACAAAAAAGGAAAGTCCCGTGGTTTTAATAGCAAATTCAAATATTGTTCCAAAATGGAGTAACTGGGAAAAATTTTATGAGCTGGAGGACTTGGGCTTGATAATGTATGGCCAGATGACTGCAGGCTCATGGAGCTATATAGGAACGCAGGGCATAATACAGGGAACATATGAAACTTTCGCCGCTTCTGCCAGAAAACATTTTGATGGAACTCTTAAAAGAAAATTTGTTCTCACAGGAGGGCTTGGCGGTATGGGAGGTGCACAACCTCTTGCCATAAAAATGAATGGTGGCTCTGCTTTGGTTGTTGAATGTGATGAAAAAAGAATTGACAGAAGGATAAAAGCTGGTTATTGCGACGAAAAAACAGATGACCTTGATGAGGCTTTGGAAATTGTAATGAATGCAAAGAAGGAAGGAGAAGCCATATCTGTTGCTCTTCTTGGAAACTGTGCAGATATTCATCCTGAAATTGCAAAGAGAGGAATTGTTCCAGATGTTGTTACAGACCAGACATCTGCACATGATGCACTCAATGGATATGTTCCTGCTGGTTATTATGGAGATAACCTGCATGAAGCATTTGAGCTCAGGAAGGAAGATCCGCAGAAATATATAAAAATGTCCATGGAATCAATGGCAGAACACTGCAAGGCAATGCTTTACTTTCAGAAGCAGGGAGCGGTCGTTTTTGACTATGGAAACAATCTGAGGGGGCAAGCATATGAAGCGGGAGTTAAAAATGCATTTGATTATCCAGGGTTTGTCCTTGCCTACATAAGACCAATGTTTTGCGAAGGTAGAGGACCTTTCAGATGGATAGCTTTAACTGGAGATGAAAATGATATTCTTGAAACAGATAAAGTTGTAATGGAAATGTTTCCTGAGAATAAAATATTAACAAACTGGATAAAGAAGGCAGAGGAAAATCTACCATGGGAAGGATTGCCTGCAAGGGTGTGCTGGCTTGGATATGGAGAGAGGGATAAATTTGCCCTTGAAATAAATAAAATGGTTAGGGAGGAGGTAATTGGTCCAATTGCAATAACCAGAGACCATCTTGATGCAGGAAGCGTTGCCTCTCCAAACAGAGAGACAGAGAAAATGAAAGACGGAAGTGATGTAATAGCTGATTGGCCTCTGCTCAATGCGCTCCTCAACTGTTCAGCTGGTGCAGATAACATTTCAATTCATAATGGAGGTGGAGTTGGCATTGGACTTTCAACGCACGCAGGCATGGTTGTTATATGTGATGGAAGCAAGGAGACAGATGAGAGAATAAGGAGAGTTTTTGTTACTGACCCAGGAATTGGAATTGTGAGGCATGCAGATGCAGGATATGAAGAAGCCATAAAAAATGCTAAAAAATTTGGCATAAAAATGCCAATGTTGAAATGATTAAAATGGGGAAATATAAATGCCCTTTCTGTGGGGAAGGGGTAGAGGATAAGGAAGTTCATATGAAGCATATGCATCCTGAAATTATAGAGAAAGAAGAAATGAAAATGCTAAATGAAATAAGACGACAGCAATATTTTTTAATGGAAAAGCTCAAAGAAAAAAATCCTTCTCTGTATACTGAATTTCTTGAAAAACTCTCTGAGGAAGATAATATTAAAATAAAGATTATGTGTGTAAAAGAATTTATTTTGATGAATGAGATGAATAAAGCGGAAGAAATAGTATTTGAAGTTCTTGAAAATGGGGATAAAGAAGCATATATGGAAATTTTAATTTTATATAAAAATATGGGAAAAAAGGAGAGAGCAATTGACTTATGCAAAAAAGCCATGGAAAAGTTTGATAAAAACAGGGAAGAATTTAAATTATTTATTGAAGAAATGGAGGATTGAAATGATTGTTGATGGAGAGAATTTGAGTATAGAAGAGGTTGTAAAAGTGGCAAGAGAATATGAAACTGTTGAAATAGATGAAAAAGTAAAAGATAAAGTTAAAAATTCAAGAGAAGTCATTGAAAAAATTCTGGAGGAAGGAAAACCAATATATGGAGTTAATACTGGATTTGGAGAGCTTGCGAATGTTAGAATAGATAAAAATAAAATTGAAGAATTGCAAAAAAATTTAATCAGAAGCCATTCATGTGGTGTTGGAAAGCCCCTAAGTGAAGAAATAGCAAGGGCACTAATGTTATTGAGATTAAATTCCCTCGCCAAAGGGTATTCTGGAGTGAGATATGAAATTCTGGAAAAGCTAAAAGAAGCATTGAATAAAAAATTTTATCCACTTATTCCATCCCAAGGTTCTGTTGGAGCAAGCGGTGATTTAACTAATCTGGCACACCTTGCTTTATCTTTAATGGGAGAGGGCAAAGCAATTCATGAGGGAAAGATAATGGATTCAAAAAAAGTCCTTGAAATTATAGATATAAAGCCCATTAAACTAGAAGCAAAAGAAGGAATAGCTCTGATAAATGGAAGTCAATTTATGACAGGTATTCTTTGCCTGGCTTATAATGATGCAAGAAATTTGATTAAAAATGCACAGATAGCAATGGTAATGAGTTTAGAGGCATTGAAAGGAACTGACCAAGCGTTCAGAGAAGAAATATCATATGCCCGCCCTTACAGGGGACAAATAATTGCGTCAAAAAATTTATGGAAATTGTGTGAGAAGAGCGAGATAATAAAATCTCACAAAAATTGCCCCAAGGTTCAGGATGCATACACATTGAGATGCGCCCCTCAGGTATTTGGTGCAATGTATGAAGCTTTGAATTTCATAAAAAATATTCTTGAAGTAGAGATAAATTCTGCAACTGATAATCCTCTCATTTTTGGAGAAGAAGTAATCTCTGGAGGTAATTTTCATGGAGAGCCAATAGCCATTGCTACAGATTTGCTAAACATTATTCTAACGAAACTATCCAGTTTTTCAGAGAGAAGAGTTTTTCGGCTTCTCGACAAAAAACTTTCTGATTTACCATCTTTTCTGAGCAAGATGCCTGGACTAAATTCTGGATTGATGATTTTGCAATATGTCTCAGCATCTCTCACAAGCGAAAACAAAAGCTTGGTTTATCCTGCAAGCGTTGATTCAATACCAACCTCTGCAAACCAAGAAGATTATCAATCAATGGGAAGCATTTCTGCAAGGAAATGTCTTCAAATTTTGAAAAATGCTGAAAAAGTTATTGCAGTAGAATATATAATTGCTTCTCAAGCTCTCGATTTTATCGACATTGAGCCATCGCCAGCAAGTAAAACTGCCTACAATTTAATAAGAAAGAGTGTTAAAATGCTTGAGGAGGACAGACCAATGAATGATGAAATAGAGAAAGTTGCGGACTTGATTCATAGAGGATTGATTTTGAGGGAAGTGGAGAGAAAAATTGGAAAATTGGATTAGTTATCTCTTCAGAAATATCTCTATTTTATTTCCTTCGCTTCCTTCCAGGCAGGAAATCATTGATACAAGGGTGTTATGAAATAAATTTTTAACAAATTCATTCAACTCTAATCTTTTTCCATCAACCACAATGGATATTTTCTTTTCCTCAATTTTATTTTTTATTTGTCTGCAAATTTCTTCAAAATCAATATTTTTCTCAACATCAATCATCATGCAGTTTAAATTTTCGATTTTTTTGTATCCTTCCAATATTATTAAATCTGGGAAAAATTTTTCCGCCACGCCTATTGCATCTCTGATATCTCCATTGGTAAAAATTACTGTCTCCTTTTCAGCAACAATCATGCTTACCTTTGCCCCAGCTTTTCTGTAACGATTTGTATCTGATTTTTCAATGTCTATTGTTTCGTGTCCGCTTGTTTTCACAACAACAATTCTATAATGCTTAAATTTTTCAATTATCTTCTCAATAAGAGAAGTTTTTCCTGAACCATGCCTTCCTTTTATTCCTATAATCATAAAAAAGGAGAGAGAAATGAAATAAAAAACTTGCTGATGAGCCATTCATCTAAAAATTTTAAAAATAGGGATGCATTAACTTCATGGGTCTTGAAAAAATGTTTCCGATAATAAAAGAGATAAGAGATAAAGAGCTTAGAAAAAAAGTTGAAAAATGTTACAAAATTGCATTTGAGAAAAGCAAAATAAATAATATTGAAGAGATGCCATTCACGCTCCTTATACAAAATGCTTATTCTTTTGTAAAACATGTTAACAATGTTGCAGAAATGGCATATGAAATAGGAAAATTGAGAAATGACGTCGACACTGATATTTTGCTTGCTGGGGCTCTTCTCCATGACATCGGAAAGCTGGTTGAATATGAAGAAAAAGATGGAAAATTTATAAAATCTGAAACTGGGAAATATATTCGTCATCCAGTTATAGGAGCATTTTTTGCAATAGAAGCGGGTCTTGATGAAAAGGTTGTTAATATTATTGTTTCTCATTCCAAAGAAGGAGAAATGGTGAAAAGATGCAATGAAGCAATAATTGTTCATCACTGCGATTTTATAGATTTTGAAATTGTGAGGGGAGAAAAATGAAGATAGAGGGGGAATTTTCTGCTGGAAGAATAGAAAAGAGAGATTGTTTTGTTAAAGTTAAGGAAGGAAGTGGCAAGATTCAGATTAAGAGCAAAACAGGAGAACTTTTCAGAGAGCATATAGAAGGGATTGTTTCACAGAGGATGGAAGAAATAGATGTAATAGCAGATGTTGAAATAGAGGAGAATGGGGCTGTAGATTATGTCATAATAGCGAGGGTTGAATCTGCATTGGCAAAAGCAACAATGAGCGATATTCCAGATAAAAAAATGAGGAGAGGTAAAACTGCAAAGGACAGAGTTAGAAGAAGCAGATTATACGTTCCAGGAAACAACCCAAGATTCATAAACAGCGTTGCAATTTATGGAAGTGATTGCACCATCCTAGATATGGAAGATTCTGTTCCAGTTGAACAAAAACAGGATGCCCGTTATTTGGTAAAAAATGCTCTTAAAACAATGGATTTTGGGAAGTCAGAGATATGGGTGAGAATAAACAAAGAAATGGCAAGAGAAGATATGAATTTGATATTATATGGAAATCCTCATGGAATATGCATTCCAAAGGTGGAAAGCAAAGAAGATGTTGAAGTCATAGAAAAAATACTGAATGAGATAAATCTTGATTGCCATTTAATGCCAATAATAGAAACAGCCAAAGGAATAAAAAATGTGGAGGATATTGCAAATGCAAGTGAAAGAATAGTTGCATTAGCTTTTGGAGCAGAAGATTACACCCGTGACATAGGAGGAGTGAGAAAATGGGAAACTTTATTATATCCAAGATGTAGAATAGTTGTTGCTTCAAAATCAGCAAATATACAGGCACTTGACACAATTTATCCAAATATAGAAGACATGGAAGGATTGATAAAGGAAACAAAAGAAATAATTAAACTTGGATTTGATGGAAAGGGAGCAATTCACCCGGGACAGATTGAAGCAATACATGAATGTTTTATGCCCTCCCCAGAAGAAATAGAGGAAGCAAGAAAAATAGTGGATGCAATTGAGAGAGCAAGGAAGGAGGACAGAGGAGTTGCAACTTTAAATGGAAAAATGATAGACCTTCCTGTGGAAAATAAAGCAAGAAGAATATTGAAACTCGCAGAAATGTATAGATCCTGATTTTCACTGCTAAAAAGGTGAAAAATATTATAATCCTTTTCTTTATTTCTTTTTATTGAATCCTGTTAAAAAAATATTGTGGTGGCTTCTCGCCGCTTCTGCTGGTGGTATAAACAGAGGGAAGATTATCGAACTTTTGATTGAAAAACCAATGAATGCAAATGAACTTGCAAAAGAACTTGAACTGGATTATAAAACTGTGAGGCATCATTTAAGGGTGCTGGAGAAAAACAGTTTGATTACTTCAATGGGAGAGGAATATGCAAAAATGTATTTTATATCTGAATTGCTTGAAGAAAATATAAATTATTTTTATGAGATTTGGGAAAAAATTGGGAAAAATAAAATAAAGAAGAGGGAGATGAGATAATATGAAAAAACTGGTTGTTGCATTTGTTGCTATTGGCATTGTGCTGGGCATTTTGATGGCGGGAGGGACATACAAAAAGGTAAGTGAGAAACTTCATGAAAAGGGGTGGAAAGGGAGAGAAATTGCCCTTCAATATTCCTCCAACGTAATTTTTGTTACAGTTAACCTATTTCTTTTACTTGCACTACTTGTAATTTATTTTAACAATTATATGAAAACCAAATCAGCTTTTATGCTTGGTCTGGTCTTTTTCATTGGAGTTCTTATAATTCAGACAATTTTGTCTCTCCCCTTCATAAGAATTATCTTTGGTTATCCATATTTCTTTCCATTGCCTCACTTCTTTGAAACACTGGCTCTTGTAATATTGCTTATACTGAGTTTGGAATAGAATTTACTGTCCTTGTTGCTATAATATCTGCATCTGTTCCTGCAACATTTTTAACGATAACATCTCCACATTTAACAGGTGCTTCCAAACTAATTTTTTTCATTTCTTTCACTATCTCCATTACTTTTTCTTTTGGAACTGGTTGAGAAGTTCTTACACTCACAAGAGGGTATTCCCCATTTTTGACAAAAACAGAAGTAGTTACCATTCTCTTCGGATGCAAAATTTCATCTATTGCATATTTTTCTCCCCTCTTGCATTTATTTCCTCCAACAATTTCAATTTTGTCATCCTTTTTATTTGCAACTATTTTGCAGCCAATTGGACATACAATACATGTAATCCTAATTTTTTTCATTTCAACTCAACCTCAATAGATTCGTAAGAAAATATTTCTTCTGAGACATTAAACTCCATTCTAACCATATTTGCTGGATTTACCCATGGCATTTTTTTATTAAAAATTTCTTTATTTTTTGCTTTAATAACCAATGTTAAATTTTCTCCAGGTTTTCTAACTCTCAATGAAATTATAACTTTTCCAGTTCTGTCAATTTTTTGAGGGACAACATATCTTATGCCATTCCCTGGAACAACTTTTATGCAGTTAAACTTCTCTTTTCCCCCATAAACAAGTTTTTCACCCGCATACTTTCCAGCCGTTTTTGCATCTATGGAAAGAACGTCAACAGTATCATAAACCTGCAAACAGTTACCAACAGCAAATGTATTTGGAATGCTTGTTTCAAAATCTTGGTTAACAACCGCACCTCCTGTTAAATCGTCAATCTCAATTCTCGCAGTTTTTGCAATCTCATTCTCTGGAATTAAACCAAGCGAGAGAAGTAAAGTATCGCATTCAATTCTTTTCTCACTTCCTTCAATAACATTCATATTTTCATCAACTTTTGAAATTGTTACCGCCTCAATTCTCTCCTTCCCTTCTATTAAAGTTATAGTATGGTTAAGAAAAAGAGGTATTTCATAATCCTCCAGGCATTGAACAACATTTCTTGGAAGACCGCTTGCATATGGTAAAATTTCCACCACTCCAGCAACCTCTGCCCCCTCCAGCGTAAAACGGCGCGCCATTATCAACCCAACATCTCCAGACCCAAGTATTACAACTTTTTTTCCTGGCATTATGTTGTATAAATTTATAAAAGATTGTGCAACTCCTGCAGTATATATTCCGCTTGGTCTTGTGCCAGGAATTAATGCATGCCATCTTGTTTTTTCTCTGCAACCAGTTGCAAGAACAATTGATTTTGAATTTATAGTATACAGTCCTTTCTTATTAACAGCCAGAATCTGCAGTTTTTTATTGAACGAAAGAACCATTGTTTCTTTCATGAATTTAATTCCCTTTTCCTCTGCCTTTTTAATATACATCTCTGCATATTCTGGTCCTGTTAAAGATTTGCCTACTTCTTCAACTCCAAAACCATCATGTATGCACTGCGGAAGAATCCCGCCAAGCCAGCTGTTTCTGTCAATAACAACAACTTTTTCAACTCCGCTTTCTTTTGCAGATATTGCAGAAGCCAGACCAGCAGGTCCTCCACCTATAACAGCCAAATCAACATAAATTTCATTCATTTTCCTCCCTTGTTTTCCCACAAAACATGTATGAATTTGGTGATTTCAGTTTAATATCCTTTATTTTCATTCCAAAATTTTTTTCCATGATTCTAACAATGTGCTGTGTGCAGAATCCTCCTTGACATCTCCCCATCCCAGCTCTGCATCTGTATTTTACAGCAGAGAGAGTTTTTGCCCCCAGAATATTTGAAAGTGCTTCAATAATCTCTACTTCTGTAACATTTTCACATCTACAAACTATTCTCCCCCATCTTTTATCTTTTTCAATCATTATAGATTTTTCTTCAACAGACATTTCAGAAAACCTTTTTTTCCTTTTCCTTACTTTAAAATCTCTTTTCTCTCTTAAATCAATAATATTTGAAATCATTCCAACTACTCTCTTGGCAATTGCTGGAGAAGCAGTGAGACCGGGAGATTCAATTCCAATTAAATTTATCATATGTCTAAAATTTCTGCTTTCTTCTATTCTGAAATCTGCCAATCCTTCTCCAGCAGATGAAATTTTACATCTTATCCCAGAATATGCATTTATCACTCCTTTTTCTGGCAAAGAAGGCAGAATTTCCTTTGCCTCATGAAAAAGCTGTTTCATCATCTTTCTGGTTGTAGATATATCTGATGAATCCTCTATAAATTCTGCAGATGGACCTATTAGAATGTTACCTTCTATTGTAGGCGTGAGATGGACTCCAAGAACTCCCATTTCTTTTACAGGAACAGGATATATCATTGAATTTATCAGATACCTGTAATTTTTGTCCAATACTAAATATTCTCCCCTGCAGGGATATATATCAAAATCTGGCTCTTCTACCATTGAGACAATTTTTCTGCAGTTCAATCCTGAAGCGTTTATGACTATATCTGCCTTAAATTCTCCTCTATTTGTTTTTATTGAAAAAATATCATTTTTTTTATTCAATCCATTTACCTCTGTTTCAAGCAGAAAAGAAACTCCATTTTCAACTGCATTTTCAGCAAGGGCTATTGTAAATTCATAAGGTGATGTAATTCCTGCAGTTGGAATCCACAATGCAGAGAAACAGGAAATATTTGGTTCCAGTTTTTTTACTTCATCCCCTTCCTTTATTTCAAGATTTTCAACCCCATTTTTAATACCTGTTTCCATTAACCTTTCTAATTCATCCACTTCTTCCTCATTCTTTGCTATGACAAATTTTCCAGTCCATTTTACAGGAAATGAAAGTTCTTCTGAAAGTAATGGAAACATTTTATTTCCCTCAACACATAAAATTGCTTTAAGAGAAGAAGGAGGAGAGTTTATTCCGCTGTGAATAACACCACTGTTTGCCTTGCTTGCTCCAGAAGCAACATCGCTTCCTGCCTCAAAAACAACTACTCTAACATCATATTTTGAAAGTTCTCTTGCAATTGCGCATCCAACCACTCCTCCTCCAATTATTGCAACTTCAAAATTTCTCATTGATGAGAATAATAATTGTGTATAAAAAATTAGATGTCTTGAATGGGTATAGATTTGGGAAAGAATTGGGAGGAAATCTGGTAAATTAATATAAAATGGCATCAATTTTTTACTCGGTGATGAAAATGAAAAGGATGTATATTGCTCTGGCTCTTGCTGGCGTAATAGCATTTGCGGTGCTGGCAGACGCAGGCATGGGCGGAACGAATGTAAAAGAAATTAGAGAAAAAATGGGGAAATTGCTACGCTTAAAAAGACATATAAGGGAGCATATATGGAATAATGCTCTCAACCAGACGAGAGAGGAAGGAATACTTGAATATGTTAATGGAAGTTATTACATAAATGGAATAGAGTTGTATGTAGGAAATGAATGGTTCATGAACAGCATTGCAAGGAGCGATTATGACGGAGATGGAGAATATGAATACGTTTGGCAGGAACTGGAGGGATTGGTGAATACGGAAGTGGTCATAAACGGAATTCTTAAAGGAGATGTGCTTTATGTTAGTCATATAAATGGAATATGGTATAGAATACCAAAACAGGCAGAAATAGAGGAAATCGAGGGAATACTTGAGAATATTAATGGAAGCTATTACATAAATGGGACAGAATTAATGATAAAAAGAGGTTTTTCGAAAAGTGATATAGACAGAGATGGTTCTTTAGAGAGAATGACAGAGGAATTAAATGGTTTATTGGGCGAGGAAATTAAAGTTGATGGAATAATGCATGATGGGAAGATGGTTGTAATCCACATCAACAACATATGGGCAAGATAATCTTTTCCCTCTTTTTTAATTTTTTTATATAATGCAAAATTATTTTTATATGCCCTCTTTTCCCATTAAATGCAGGATATAATTGATTATGCAAAAAAAATTTCAGAATATAAACTCTGCAATTCATGTCTGGGAAGGCAGTTTGCAAAAGTTGGTCATGGATTGACAAATGAGGAAAGAGGAAAAAAATTAAGAAAAGAAATTGGCATTGATGAGGTAAGTTATGAAGAATGCTGGCTTTGTGAGGGATTAATTGGGGAAATAGAAAAATTTTCTGAAATGGTTTTGGAAACAATAAAGGAATATGAATTTGAAACTTTTTTGATTGGTTGCAAAATTGATGAAGACATTCTCGAAAGAGAAAATAAAATTTCAACACCTTATTCTGAATCAATAAAAAGAGAAATTAACAGGGAAATTGGAAAACTTGTTTTAAAAAAAACTGGAAAGGAAGTTGATTTTATACGCCCTGATATTGTAATAATTGTGAATACAATTTATGATACTGTTATTCTTGATGTCAGACCTGTTTTTATATATGGAAGATATAAAAAATTTATTAGAGGGATTCCTCAAACTAAATGGTATTGCAGAAAATGTTATGGTAAGGGATGCGAATACTGCAATTATAAGGGAAAAATGTATGATGAAAGTGTGGAGGAAATTATTGCATATGTGCCTTTAAAAATATTCAATGCAAAAGATGAAAGTTTTCATGGAGCAGGGAGGGAGGACATAGATGTTTTAATGCTTGGAAATGGAAGACCTTTTATACTTGAACTGAAAGAACCAAAAAAAAGATTTGTAGATTTGAATTACTTACAAAAGGCAATAAATGAATATGCAAATGGAAAAGTTGAAGTAGATTCTCTGAGGTATGCTGAAAGGAAGGAAATAGAAATATTGAAAGAAAGAAAATATACAAAAAAATACAGGGCTGTCATAAAATTTGAGAGAAATGGAAAAATTAATGAAGCAGTAAATGCATTAAGGGATAGGAAAATAAAGCAAAGAACCCCAAAAAGGGTTGCTCACAGAAGGGCAGATAGGGTTAGGTATAAGAAGGTAATTGAAATGAGAATAGAAGAATTGAAGGAAAATGAAGCAACAATAATAATAGAGGCAGAATCTGGAACATACATAAAAGAGCTGATAACAGGAGATGACGGAAGAACTGCCCCTTCTCTGAGCGAACTTGCTGGAGTGAAAATGGAAGTAAAAAGTTTGGATGTGATAGAAATAGGTGATTGAGATGAAAAGGTCAAGGGGATTTAGGAGTAAAAGCAGATACAAATTAACAAAAAAAATGAGGAAAAATAGAACAAATATTATTACCAGAAGCATGCAGAAGTTTGAGAATGGAGAGAAGGTTGCAATAGTGATAGACCCCTCTTTCCATCACGGCATGCCCCACCCCCGCTATCATGGAATAACAGGCGAGATTGTTGATATGCAAGGACGTGCTTATGTGGTTAAAATAAAAGATAAAAAGAAAATAAAGCACATTCTGGCTTTTCCTGAGCATCTGAGGAAGATAACATGAAACCTGTTACAATTTCTGAAGTGAAGCAAATATTAACAAAATTGAGAAAGGAAGAAGAATTGAGCAGAGAACAGAGCATTGCTTTAGAGCATAGCAAGAGAGTGGCAAAATTATCTGCAAAAAAAGCGAGAGAATTAATTACAAAATTGAAGAAGATTGGAAAAATAGAGGAGAAACAGGCATGCAAAATAGCTGACTTGCTACCAAAAAGTAAAGACGAAGTTGTTGCAATATTTGCAAAAGAAACTTACATTCCTTCTGATGATGAGATAGAAAAAATTTTGGAGGTAGTTAGGGAGTATATTTAGGAGGAATAAATGGAGGATTTTGTATATATCTTAGATTACCTATCAAGTGGAAGACCAGGACATAGAAGAGGAGCTGTAGCTTATGGAATAGGGGAAAAACAATTCACCCTCCTTGAGCTAATACCAAAGCCAAATGTAAATTTATCAATAGGAGAGAGAGTATATGTTGGAAAGGAACTTGAAAAAAGAAAAAAAATTGCAAAGGTGAAAGGAAGAGTGAACTATGAAGATTTAACATCAACTGCACATGGAGAAATTTTGTATGTCCTTATTGAAATAGTTAAAAATAACGAGGAAAGATTTGTAAAGTTTTTTAATGAATGTCCTGCAATAACAACTCGTTTTCATGCTTTGGAACTTTTACCTGGCTTAGGAAAAAAAACAATGTTTGAAATTTTGGAGGAAAGAAAGAAAGAACCATTTAAAAGTTTTGATGATATAAAAAAGAGAGTTAAAGCAGTCCATTCTCCAGAAAAAATAATTGCAAAAAGAATATTGGAAGAACTGGAAAACCCAAATGAAAAATATCGCTTATTCACAAGACCTCCTTTAATAAGAAGATGAAACTCAGCCAGAATTTCCTGATTGATGAAAGAGTTGCAGAAAGGCAGATTAGATATGCGAATTTGAATAAAGAAGATATTGTTCTTGAAATAGGAGCTGGAAAAGGAATTTTAACAAAAAAAATAGCAAGAATAGCAAAAGTTATTGCAGTTGAGATAGATAAAAAATTTATAGACAAACTTAGGGAAATAGAGAACGTTGAAGTAATAAATGAAGATGTGCTTAAATTAAATTTGAATGAACTGAACTTCAATAAAGTAATTTCCAATATCCCATATCATATCTCTTCGCCAATTACCTTCAAACTTTTGGAAAAAAAATTTGATGTAGGAATACTAATGTATCAAAAAGAATTTGCAGAAAGATTGACTGCAAACCCTGGAACAAAAAAATATTCAAGATTGAGTGTAATGGTCTATTATAAAGCAGATTGTTTTCTTCTTGAAAGAGTTCCGAGAAAGGCGTTTTATCCAGTTCCAAAAGTTGATTCTTATATAGTAAAGATAATTCCAATAGGAAAAAGATTTGAGGTTGATGAAAATTTGTTTGAAAGAGTTGTAAAATCCCTTTTTTCTCACAGGAGAAAAAAGATAAAAAATTCTCTCGTGATAGATGGGTTATCGAAAAAAGAATATGCAGAAAAAATAATATATGGAGACAGGAGAGGGGATTCATTAACTCCAGAAGAAATAGCTGAGCTTTGTAGGGAAATAGAGGGGATGAAATGAATGAAATATTTGAAAAAGTTGATGCAGTATTAGTGAAAACCCCAGATAGCAATTTTTTTTATTTTACAGGTTTGGAAGGAATGTGGGAGAATAGTTTTGCAGTTGTTTTTCCAGATAAGGTTGAAGTAATTGCTCCTCCTCTGGAAAAAGGAGATGCACATTTTTATAAAGGCAAAAAAGAAATGGAGAAATTGCTGATTGAGATTGTATGTGGTGAGAAAATTGGATTTGACGGAAAGAAACTCTCTTATGGAGATTACAAATATTTAAAAAAATTGCTTAAATGCAGTTTTGTTGATGTTGGAAATGAAATAAAAAAAATGAGATTGATAAAAAGAAGAGACGAAGTAGAGAAAATAAGAAGAGCATGTAGAATTTCATTAAAGGTTTTTGAAGAAATTGATTTTAACAACAAAAGAGAAAAAGAAGTTTCAGCACTGATAGAATACAAATTCAGAATGAGAGATGCTTATCCTGCCTTCAATACAATTGTTGCATTTGGGAAAAATACTTCCTTTCCTCACCATATACCAACAAACAAAAAATTTGTTTTTCCCTCATTAATTGATACGGGAGCAAAATACAAGGGCTATTCTTCTGATATAACAAGAAGTTTTGTTAAAAGAAAAGGAAGGAAACTCTATGAATTGATTGAGAGCATCCTATATGAAATAATAAATGAAATGCATGCTGGAAAAAAAGCAAATGAAATTTATGAAATGGCTGAGAACTTTTTCAATAAATATGGTTATTCAATGAGACATGCCCTCGGTCATTCAATAGGAATAGATGTCCATGATGGTTTTTCAATAAATAAAAGATCAGATTTTGTGCTTAAAGAAAATATGGTTTTTGCAATTGAACCTGCAATTTACTTAAAAAGTTATGGTTTGAGAATTGAAGAAGATGTTATAGTTAGAAAAAACAGGGGAGAAATAATCAGATAGACTTATAATCAATTTTGCATTCCATTTTTATGAAAAACTTTGATGAAATTGTGAACAAAATTGAAGAAAAATTGAATGATAAAGACGATCTGAGAGAAAAAACACTAAAAAAATGCAGAGATATAATAAGAGAGAGTAGGAGAAGTATAAAAAGTGTCCATTCAGATGATATGGAAAATGCAAGAGAATATTTCGAGAGAGCAAGAGATACGTTAAAAGAAATAAAGGAAGAATTAAAAGAGCATCCTGATATTCTAACTGCTGGTTATATGGAAAATGCAATGCAAGAGGTGGCAGAATCTGCAATATTTCTGGCAATAGTTGAAGAAGAAAATCTACCTTTGCCTGATGAAATTGGGGTTAGCTATACTTCGTATCTAATGGGAATGGCAGATGTTGTTGGTGAACTGAGAAGAAAGGGAGTTTATACCCTCAAAAACGGTAAAATTGAGGAAGTGGAGAAAATACTTGAGATAATGGAAGAAATTTGTGATAAGATGATGGAATTTGATTATCCTTCTGGTTTGATTCCAATAAAAAGGAAACAAGATGTGATAAAGAAAATACTTGAGAAAATGAGGGGAGAGGTAGCAATTTTAAAGAAAAGTAAAGAACTTGAGAGCAAAATAGAGGCAATCATTCAAAAATTGAAGAAGAAAGAGAAGAAGGAAGGAGCCATGGACATAGATTCACTCCTGTGAATATATTATCTCCCCATTTTTTATAACGGTGCCAACATGATTAACACCTATTTTATATGGAATAAAAAGGTAGGAAGGTATGTCCATAATTATTATATCAGCATTCTTTCCCTCTTCAATGCTTCCTATTTTATCATCCATTTTTAGAGCTTTTGCAGAGTTCAGTGTAACTGCTTTTAGAGCATCAATCACCCTCATTTTCATTTTATAGCAGGCAAGCTGTATTATAAACTGCATGTTTGTAATATAGCAATTTGGATTCATATCTGTTGCAAGTGCAATCTCAACATTATTACTAATCATTTCTCTTGCTTTTGGATAGGATTCATTCAAAACAAAAGGTGTTGCTGGAAGAAGAGTTGCAACTACCTTTGATTCAGCAAGCATTTTCATTTCCTCCTCTCCAGTCATCAATAAATGGTCGGCGGAAACAGCTTTTATTTCTGTTGCAAGTTTGCTACATCCAATACATGAAAATTCATCTGCATGAATTTTTGGCAGAAGACCATATTCTTTTCCTTTCAACAATATTCTTTTTGATTGGTTGATATCAAAATAACCGGTCTCGCAAAAAACATCACAAAAAACAGCAAGATTTTTTCTGCTTATTTCAGGAAATATTTCATTTATTACCATATCAACAAAATAATCTGCATCCATTTCATCTGGAATTGCATGCGCAAGAAATGTTGGAATAACTGTTGCCTTTGAACATTCATTTACTTCATTAATAACCTCCAGCAATTTTATCTCATTTTTTTTATCAAGACCATAACCACTTTTTATTTCAACTGTTGTTGTACCATGCTTTATCATTTCATTTACTCTTTCCATTGTTTCTTTTTTAAGCTCATTTCTTCCTGCTTTTCTTGTTTCCACAACAGTATAGTATATTCCTCCGCCTCTTTCCGCTATTTCTTTATATCCAACACCCTCTACCTTCCATTCTATCTCAAATTCTCTTGAGCCATGAAAAATTGCGTGAGTATGAGAATCAATAAAACCTGGCATCACAAATTTTTTTTCTGCATCAATAACTTCATCAGCTTTAACTTCCTTCCCAACAGATTTTATTTTTCCATCTTCAATATATACGCATGTATTTTTTATTATTTTATTTCCATCAAAAAGTTCTCCTATGTTTTTTATAAGCAAACTCATGAAGATATATTGAGAAAAGATTAAAAATGCTTTCCTCCAGATTTCATTTTACAACTTATGCAGATGCCCAGAGTTAAATCATAATGCTCTGAGCAAAAATTTCTCCCACATATACCACATGTATACATTTTTCCAGCTTTTCCACATATTGAGCAAAGTCCGTGCAATTCCATAATATTAATCCTTTCCGTATTAAAAGCTTATCTCTCCTTTTATTTTTTCTAAGAGTTGGCAAGCCATGCAAATTTTTTCAGAAGAGGGTTGCCCGCATTTTTTGCATGGATTGAGGATTGCTGGAGAAAATTTGTTATGCAGGCATTCTTCAATTTCAAAAAAACTTTTGAGTATGCTGTGTCTTGAGCCAGGATGTTTTTCTTCCAGTTGAATAAGAAAATCTCTGTAAATTCCCCTCATGGCTCTTATGGCATAGGGGCATTCATTCTCACTTATTTCAAATCCATTTACATATGCATATAATGTTGTTTCTTTTTCAGGTATGCTCCTCAGAGGTAAAATTCTTGGAATTAAACCTGGCTGAATTTTTTTATGAGGAGCCATGCGGGCCATTCTTTCTATATCACCCCTAACAAAATTCATGAGTATTGTTTGACTGACATCATCGAGATTGTGACCCATTGCAATCGCAGAAGCATTTATCTCATTTGCAACAATATTCAGACAGTATCTTCTGAAAACCCCACAGTATGTGCATTCTGCAAGATTTCCTCTAACTTTGCTCATTTCATCAAGGGTGAGCCCAATCTCCCTTTTGAATGAAATAATATGATGAGGTATGCCATATTCGTTGCAAAAATCTCTGGCAATTTTCACCGTTTTTTCTCTGTATCCATTTATTCCTTCATCAACTGTTATTGCTAACACACTTCTATTTCTATCATCTCTTGTTACCTTCCATATTAAATAGCAGGCAACCAAACTATCTTTCCCTCCAGAAAGAGCAACTGCAATTTTTCCTTTTGGCAGTCCTTGCTTTCTTATTTCTCTTTTAACTCTTTTTTCAACAAATTCAATAAAATGTTCTCTGCAGAGATACCTTCCATTATATCTTATGAATGTTATTGACTTTTTACTGCATTTACTGCAATTCATGGAATTTGAATATTCTTCCCGTTATATTTTTTTGGAAAAACAAAAAAAGAGAGGAATTAGAGAGTGGGGTAGAGACCTTTTTGCCTTTCTCTCCAATTCCTCATAACTATATAACTTACGCATATTAAAATTTAACACTCATTTGATATTCCTAACATTTCGTGATATTTTTAAACCCCTTTTCATTTTCTTTTTGGGATGGGAATGAAATGCCCATATTGTGGTGGAGAAGATATAGTAAAGGCTGGAAAAAGATACAATAAATATGTAGAAAAACAGTTATACAGATGTAATTCTTGTAGGAGAAGGTTTGTCGAAAGAGACGGTTTTGAACATATGAGCTATCCAAAAGAAATTATCCTTAAAACCCTTCATTTATATGCAGAAGGCTTATCACTATCAAAAATAAGGGATTTTATCTGGCA
>DRIF01000077.1 GCA_011052825.1 Thermoplasmatales archaeon | reverse complement strand
TTTCTTTTTTACAATGAATAAATCTTTGCATTTATGATACCACTGCCTTACGGCTTCATATGAAAAACGCTCAAAATCTCTTAGAATTTTGCTGGTTTTTCTGTATGATACACCAGCAAAATAGATAAGGATAGCCAATGCTTTTATTTTCCAGTCCTTTCTCTTTCTTCGAAAAATTTTTCTTTCCTCAAACAATTCCACTAGGTGGTCGAGCATGTTTATCCCCTCCTTTTCACAGGATAAATTAGCTCGACCACTCATGTTCTTTTCTATTTTTTCTTAACTTGACAGTCTCGTATCTTTGTCCTGCAAATTATAAATAAGTCGAAAAAGTATATATCACTCATTTATTTTTTTATTATGAAATCTTCAAGAATACCTGGATTTTATAAAATGCCCATAAGGGAGAGAGTTAGAATTGTTAGTGAATTTGCAGGATTAAGTGAGGAAGAGGAAAAAATGCTTCTCTCGTTTAATGCTCTTCCTGAAAATATTGCAGATATGATGATTGAAAATGTTGTTGGGTGCATGCAACTTCCTCTTGGAATAGCAACAAATTTTATAATAAATGGGAGAGAAATTTTAATTCCGATGGCTATAGAAGAGACATCTGTTGTTGCTGCTGCTTCCAATGCTGCCAAAATGGCTAGACCAGAGGGTTTTAAAGCAAAAACAACTGAACCAGTTATGATTGGGCAGATTCAGATTTTAAATCCCTTGCCAGATGCAGAGGAGAAAATAGAGGAAAATAAGGAAGATTTGCTAAATCTTGCGAATGCACAGGATAAGGTTTTAGTAAGTTTTGGAGGTGGTGCAAAAGATTTGGAAGTGAGAAAGTTAAGCGATGAAATGCTTGTTGTTCATATTTTAGTTGATGTGAGAGATGCAATGGGGGCAAATGCAGTCAACACAATGGCTGAGGCAATAGCTCCTTTGCTTGAGAAAATAACTGGGGGAAAGGCATTGCTGAGAATAATATCAAATCTTGCAGTTCACAGAATTGCTGAAGCGGAAGTTGTATACAAAAAGGAGGCAATAGGAGGAGAAGAGGTTGTTGATAAAATTGTGAAAGCATATGAATTTGCTTCTTTGGATATCTTCAGAGCAGCAACCCACAACAAAGGAATAATGAACGGGGTGGATGCTGTTGTCATTGCCACAGGAAATGACTGGCGTGCTATAGAGGCGGGAGCCCATGCATATGCCTCAATGAATGGTTATAAACCTCTTACTCAATGGAAGAAAAACGAAAATGGGGATTTGTATGGAAAAATAGAGATACCCCTTGCTGTTGGAATAATAGGTGGGGCAACTAAAGTACATCCAATGGCAAAAATTAGTTTAAAAATATTGAATGTGAAAACAGCAAATGAACTTGCAGAGATAATTGCATGCGTTGGCTTAGCCCAGAATTTTGCAGCTTTGAGGGCGCTGGCAACAAAAGGCATACAGGCAGGACATATGAAATTGCATGCTCAAAATATTGCTTTTATGGCAGGGGCAAAAGGAGAGGAGATAGATGTTGTTGCAAAAAAAATGATAGAAGAGGGAAAAATAAGAATGGATAGAGCGAAAGAAATACTGGATGAAATCAGAAAAAAATAAAAAGATTTAAGAGGGAGATTGTTTTTATTTTTTCATGTCTAAAAAGGGGATGGGTTTAGTTATTGTTGCAATTATTTTTGCGTATGGCGTAGCATTTACAACAACTTCCTTGCCCTATGGAAAGATAATATTTGTAGATGATGATTTCACAAATGACCCATCAAATCACAAATGGAATACAATACAGGCAGGAATAGATGACGCTGAAGATGGAGATATAATTTATGTTTTTGATGGAAATTATAATGAATCCCTTTTCATAAATAAAGAAATAAAGATAATTGGAGATGGAAATGTAGTTGTTGACGGAGGAGGCGAGGACAGCACAATTGGAGTGATAGCAGATAATGTATCCATAGAAAATTTGAAAATAGAGAATGGACAGTTTGGCGTTTTTGTGAATCATAATAATTTCACAATGAAAAATTGTGAGGTGCATGAATGTGAAAATGGTTTATTTTTACAAAGCAATAATGCTTTAATTGAAAACTGCACATTCTACAGCAATATTGAAGATTCTGTAAATGTTTTTGGCGAAAATGTAACTTTTGGTGACTGCTCATTTCATTCAAGCACAAATGCTGTTGTTGTTGGGGGGGAAAATATTTCTTTTAAAAACTGCACAGTTTATGAATGTGATTGGGGAATTATAGCAGAATATTCTTCCCATATTGAAATTTATAATGGAAGCTTTTATGATATAGAGAATAAGAGTGTATGGATAAAATATTCAGACAACGTTTCCATATCCTACACCACATTTAATGACACATTCTGTGGTATATGGTTAATGAATGTCTCAAATTCATCAATAACATTTTCTATTTTTAATTTAAATAAAATCGGAATAAAACTTCAAAATTCTCAAATGAATGAAATAAGAGATTGCAATTTCATTGGCAACATTGGATATGGAATATATGCAGAGAATTCATTTAATAATACAATCCATCACAATAATTTCATTGACAATGGAATAAATGCATATGATAATGGCATTAACAAATGGAATACAAGCATAGGAAATTATTGGTATGACTACAGTGGCATAGATGAGAATGAAGATGGAATAGGGGATACACCATATGAAATAGGAATAAATAATGATAAAAAGCCATTGATGAAC
>DRIF01000076.1 GCA_011052825.1 Thermoplasmatales archaeon | reverse complement strand
GAAGGTAAATCTCCTTCTGCAGTCCATGTTATCACATGACCCTCTCCTTTTATTAAATCTTCACCACCATTTGGTGAGAATAATTGAATTGTGGGAAGTTTATATTTAATGTAGGTTATTATAACTTCATCAATTGTTGGGGTATGTGTTGGAATGTTGGTTTCTAAAATGGCTTTATAACACCAATATTTTCCATTCAATGAAATAGGAATGCTACTTCCTCTTAAGGCAGAAAAATAAGTGTTTGAAGTCCCATCTGGGCCATAAAAGTTCCAGTTGATTCCATCATTACTTGTTCCAATCTGGAATTTCACATTTGTTTCTTCTGGTTGAATTTTTGGATTCCATTTCACTCCCCTCCAATCAACTGAATATTCGCCAGTAACACTGAATGCTTCAGATATAAATTCACCATGTCTTAGATAATCAGGATATGAATACATATATGCTTTTCCAGCTTCAGCGCCAGCTTCATTATTAAGAGATGCTCCTACAATTATATCATCATAACCATCTCCATTCACATCTCCAGCAGTTGAAACTGAAGAGCCAAAGAGATCGTCTGCATTCTCTCCTGTGTCTGTCCAGTCTGGTGTTGAGCTTAAGCCAGAGGAAGAGCCGTAGTAGACATAAACTTTTCCAGTATCGCTTCCAGCATCATCATTTCCATATGCCCCTATAATAATATCATCATAACCATCTCCATTCACATCTCCAGCAGTTGAAATTGAATAGTCAAAGTAATCAAATGCATTCTCTCCTGTAGCTGTCCAGTCTGGTGTTGAGCTTAATCCAGAGAAAGAGTCGTAGTAGACATAAGCTTTTCCAGCATAGCTTCCAGCATCATCATTTCCATATGCTCCTATAATAACATCATTATAACCATCTCCATTCACATCTCCAGCAATTGAAACTGAATAGCCAAAGTAATCAAATGCATTCTCTCCTATGTCTGTCCACCCTATCAAAGGTGCAAAATCCAATTTCAACGTTCCATTTTCTATTTTTACACCACTAACTCACCTCCCTGAAAATCCGATGAATCCGTTTGTTTCCATGTTTCAGCTTTCCCGTTCATAGGCATAAAACCCAAAATAAATATTCCTACCACACACAACACATATATTTTCTCTATTTTTTTTCTCATCTTACCCCCTCCATCAACTATTGCCCCTTCATTAGCTAAATTTTGCCTTTCAAATATAAATCATTTAAATTATTTAAAATTTTTTTATGTTTTTGCTGGTAGCAATAATATGTTAAATTTTAGAATTGTGCCATACACCATTTTCATCAACTATACAGTTTCTAAAGAAAATAAAACTTCTGTCCCTTTTAATGCAGTGTGAATTTTATCTGCAAGATAGAGAAGGTTATCTATGTCTGGTTCTTCATTCCATTCATAAACAAAGTCATAATTCCCTTTCAAAGCTTTCAATCCAAGTTCAAGCAATCTTTCTTTTACATCTGATGGCTTTGCTCCTTCGCTACTGAATATTATGGTGACATAAGTCTTCATTAAAGTTATAATACAAAGGAATATAAAAAATTTTATTCAAATAAAATAAAAAGGGAAAGAGATTGTTCAATCACATTCCATACCATTTTTCGCTTTCTCCTGCAAGGAAAACATAAAATCCATCTCCTCTCGCTATTACAAAATCAATTGCTCCCAGTTCTTTCAGGTATGTAATGAAATCATCCAGCGAATTATTCCATTCAACAACCATCGTTATATTTTCTATTTCATCTGCAACTTCACTTGCATTTGTTGAATTATCATGCGTCCATCCGAGAAGATTGAAACCTGGCTGTAAATCAATTGTTATATTCTTTATTATTGTTCCTGTTATATTAAATGTAATGCTCTGATTCACAAAAATCCAGTATCCAACGCCATGCACAATATCAAAATTATTTATGCTCCCAGGTGGTATTCCAGCTCCAACAGGATGACCAATGTGCTTCTGGCTAAATGCATCAAGCATTACAATTGTATCACATATGTCAAACCCATATATGGCATGAGCAATGGTGTTTATATAAACTGCCAAATCTTCTGCCTTCCAGTTGAGTATCACTGGAATTGTTATCAAATTCCATCCTTTATTAAGGCTTATGTTCACCTCTTCCACTCCAATCTCACCCCATATTCCATATATGCTGAATTTTGTCAGATTTGCTTTAATGTAGTTGTGTGTTTCATTTAAAATAAAGGTAACGTTCTCCCATTCTCCAGAAGTTTCATTATATCTGTACAATTTCATTGATGACTCATTTACCATCCATATTTCCTGCTCTGTATAATGAATTGTTACATTAATCCATGAGCTAACCGTCACACCTGTCACATTTATGAATTTTCCTATATGCAATAGTTCACCATTTGACTGGGTTTCCTCCTCTAAAACTCCTTTCAATGCTATTCCATTTCCATAGATAAATGAAATTGTGGTTGGATAACTTGCTAAAGTCATGTTGTATATGCTGTTATTTTTGCTATTTTCATCTGAATAGAAAGCGTATACGTTACTTGTGGATCTGAGATTACGAATCTCTGTAAAACTGAATATATTATTGGATGCGTATTTTAGAAGCACGCCATACACATCACATGTTTCATTGGAGCCAGTGATGGTGTTGTTGAAGAAATAATTGTTGGTACCGCCACCAATCCATATGCCCGCCGCTCCTCTTGGAGGTGTCATCGGGAAATAACCTCTTCTTATGTCTCTTATTGTGTTATTTGAAATGATGTTGTTGCTACAACTATAAATTACAATGCCGGTGCCATTGTATATGGTGTTTCTATTTATTATATTTCTTTGTGATGGAGAATATGCGGACTCAATTCCATAAGATGTTACATTCCTTATTGTATTATTTATCACTTTATTGTTTCCAGAATATACTAAACTGATACCCTCGCTAACATTATAAATTGCGTTGTTGAGTACAAGATTGTGTGAGGAAGAATG
>DRIF01000075.1 GCA_011052825.1 Thermoplasmatales archaeon | reverse complement strand
GGAAAGATTTAATCGAAGATGAAATGAGAGAGAAGAAAAAAATTGAAAGATTAGTAAGAGATTGTTTAATGTACTATGCATCAATGAAATTTTTAATCATTCTTTTTTCAGTTACAGCACTATCTTTCACTCATTGTTTTATAGAGAAAATAGGATTTTTTGTAATTTTAGATGATGAAGATAAATGGAACTGGAACAACTTCTCTTTTTATTGCTGTTAGCAAAAACAGGTCATGCTAACAGCAATTTTTAGCTAACATGCGGAGATACTGTTATAAATTAAAATCAGAGGAAACTTTCACTACAGTTTTTATTCCTCCTCTGATGTTGAAATCTCCAGAAACCTCAATATGGCGTGGAGATAAAATTTCCTTCAAATCATTGTATATTCTATTTGTTGCCTCTTCATGAGTCATATACTTATCTCTGTAAGAATTCAGGTACAATTTTAGAGACCTGAGCTCAACAATATGTTTGTCAGGAACATATCTTATTTTTATTGTTGCAAAATCTGGATAACCTGAGCGAGGGCACAGGCAAGTAAATTCAGAAAATGAAATTTCCACCCAGTAATCTTTTTCTGGAGAAGGATTTTCCCAAACTTCAAGAACATTTTTTTTTATTGCTTCCTCTCCATACTTCATTATAATATTTCCTCCATCTCTAATCTTGTTCCTCCTCTCAAATATATAATTGGAAGATTCAGTTCTCTCGCCTTATTTTTAAGTTCCTTATCATTTGTCAAAATTGCAGCATCCATCTTTATTGCTGTTTCAAGAACTCCGTCATCACCAACATTTTCAGTTTCCATTAAGCGAAATCCTCTCTTTTTTATTATGCTCAATCCAAGTTTTGCAGCTCTACCTATTTTTCCTTCTCCCTCAGATAATTTTTCAATTTCTTCAACTACAGTTCTCGGAACAATTATTCTGCATATTCCAAGCAGGCGGGTTAGTTCTTTTTCTATATTTATGCCATACTGGTAAGGCATCATTAAGGCGTTTGTGTCCAAAACAACTGCCCTCATTTTATCTCACCATACCCCACGAGCCTCCATCTTCCCATTACATTTCTTGATATAGCTATTCTCTGTTCTTCTTCTGCACATACAGGTCTCTTTAGACTAACTTCTATATATTCCTTCTTTATATTTTTTACTATTCCAACTGTTGTTGCTGTTCCAACTGTGAGCATTAAAGCTTCATTTGGTTTTATCTCATCCAACTTTTTCTTTTCCTTTTCTCCAATAACTCTATCAAGCAGGTGAATTTCCATTCCCATTTCATAAAAAACTTCAGGAAGATGCCCTTCCAATCCAACAACCTTTCCAGCGAGGGCATCTGCTTTTGTTAGTGATGGATCGAGATAAGTTCCCAATCCAAGCAATCCGCCTGGATAGGCTTCTTCAACCATCTCTCCTCCTGTAACAATGGATGAAATTTCTGTAAATATTGGCTCATATTTAACCTTTCCATGCTCTTCTATTCTTCTACCAGGTCTCACCTCAATTTTATCTCCAACTTTCAGTTTTCCCTGCTTTAAAGAACCTCCTATCACACCCCCCTTCAAATCTTCTGGCTTTGTTCCTGGCTTGTTGACATCGAAGCTTCTTGCAGTATACATTATTGGATATTTTGTTGTATCTCTTTCAGGCGTTGGTATATACTCTTCTATTGCCATTATAAGAGTATCCAAATTTACTTCATGATGAGCTGATATTGGGATGATTGGAGAATTTTCAGCACATGTTCCTTCTATAAAATCCAGTATTTCCTCATAATTTCCCTCTGCTTTTTCCTTGCTAACTAAATCAATTTTATTCTGAACAATAACTATTTTATTCGCTCCAACAATATCAAGAGCCATTAAATGCTCCTCAGTTTGTGGCTGGGGGCAGTTTTCATTGGCAGCAATAAGCAGGAGGGCGCCATCCATTATGGCGGCACCGCTTATAACAACAGCCATTAAGGTTTCATGTCCAGGAGCGTCAACAAAAGAAACTTTTCTGAGTTCTTCTGTATTTATTCCACAATGAGGGCATACCGGTTTTGTTGAATAGCATAATGGTTCAGGGCATTCTGGGCATCTATAAAAAATTGCATCAGCATATCCAAGTTTTATTGATATGCCCCTCTTCAATTCTTCAGAATGTTCATCAGTCCATTTCCCAGTTAATGCCTGAGTTAGAGTTGTTTTTCCATGGTCGACATGCCCTACCATTCCAATATTTACTTCAGGTTGACTCATTCTCTCCCAATTTACCTGCTCCTTTAAGCAGTTCTTCTATTGGTTTTGCTCCCTTTTTAATAACCTTCAAATTTATTTGAGAAATGTTTAAACTAATTGTATTTCCACATACAGTAATCCTTTTCCTAACACCTTTATCCTTTGGTTTAAATCCAGGGCTCCTGGCAGTTAAAGTTCTTTTTCTGGTTATACCTGGAATATCCTTTCTCATTACAAACCCATCTTTGTCTGTTCCTCCTGTTATCTGCAGTTTATATCCAGGCAATGAAACAAATATACCATCTACTTCATCTCCTATCTTTTTTCCAATTAATGAATTTGCATGATGTCCATCTACAACAATTTGCCAGCTTTTTGGTCCATCACTTATTACTACCTTAAACTCCGCCATGTTAATCATTTCAGCATTAAGAAGAGCTTTTAATATTTTTGGTTAAACTTTCTGAGAGTGTCAAGTTAACACCTCCAAATTATAAAGACAAGCCCAAGCTACACTCCACCGTTTCACGCTTTCCAGTGAAGAGTGAAATGGAAAGCGTTTCCAGAATCTTTTTACCCTTGCTTTGAATAAACTGTACCATCCTTCTATTGCATGCCTTTCTCCAAATGTCTCATTCTTATATTGCAAACCCATTCTTTGTAAAGCCCATCTATACCACGGCCCTTTATCAACTACTATCAACGGCTTATTTTCGCACATTTCTAAGACTTTCCTCAAAAAATAATATGCATCAAATGATGTTCTTGTTGTGGAAACATGAACCGCAAGAATGGTTCCCTCGTCAATGTCTATTGCATTCCACACATAAATCTGTTTGTTCTCTAATTTTACCTTTG
>DRIF01000074.1 GCA_011052825.1 Thermoplasmatales archaeon | reverse complement strand
GAAATATCCATGTCCATCTTCTATGGCAAAATCATAAGGTGAACCAGGAACATAAATAATGAAATCCTGAATGCTTGCATTCCATGATAAAATGATGCTACATTCATTTATATCTTGGTATAACGAAGAAGCATTATATTCATTTTCTACAGGGAAAGTAATCAGATTCCATCCTTTGTAAAGAATGAATGAAAACAAACTTGAATTTATTGTGAAAACAACACTATCATTGCAACCATTATATTCTGCTGTTAGTATAGCCAGGCCATCATTCCATCCAGAACTAAACAAAATGTTTTTTCCCTGAGTTGCATTAATTGTTGCATTTGTTCCATAATTCAAAATGCTCCAGTTTGCATCAACAAATTCAATAAAACCAAAAGTATTGTTAAATGCTGAAGCATAAACATTGAAGGATAAATTCGTTGAAATATTGCAATCATAAATCTCATTTTTTGTTTCAAAAGTGAGGATAATATAATCTATGGATGGTGGAGAAGGCATGATGTAGAGAGTAACATTGTGCAAAGATTCTGTATTTCCTAATGCATCTGAAGAATAAAATTCAATGAAATGTTTTCCACTCTCAGATATATTAAAAACTAAATTTTCTGAGCTATTTATCCACGGGGTCCATGTTCCATTCCATATTCTGTAATGAAGAGTATATTTTCCTACTGAACAAATGTTTCCATCTGTTGCATTTATGTAGATTGGGGTAGTATATGTAATCCATTTTATTCCGGTGCCACTTATATAGTATGGTCCAAATTCAAAAGTGCTTTGTGGCGGTGTGTCATCAACATAATGAGTTTGGTTATGCACAGCTTCAGCATTTCCTGCATTGTCAACGCTGTAGAATTCTAAATAATGCTTACATTCTCCAGTTAAAGTGAAATTGCCAGTATATAATGTCCATGGTGTCCATGCCCCATTGTACCATATTCTATAATATGTTGCATTAACACCTGAACCAAAATCTGTTGCATTTAATGATATAGGCGTTGTTCCTGTAATATAAGATTTTTGGTATTCAATATGGAAAGTCCAATCAAAAATTAGCCCATTATATATGTCAGTTGAATTTCCATCCATATATCCTGTTCCATCTGGATATGCATCAACAACGTTTGAGTAGGCAAACATCCATGAATAATTATATCCTGTGTCAACATCAAAGTAGTATGTTTGATTTGGAGAAAGAAGAATGGTATGATTAAATTCAAATTGAACCCATGTCGGTGTTGGTAAATATCCAGGATTTATAAAAGTCCATGCAATTTGGGTAAGGTTAGCATCATATAAATGAATATAAATCTCTCCGGTTTCATTTCCTCTTGAAATCAAAGAAATATTTATTGCATTTAAATAGCACTGGCTTGGTACAAAACTTTGATAATCATAAAGCGGAAAAGGTTGAAGGGTGTCACTCATGCTATAATTTTCCTGTTTCTGATCAGAAATTTTTTCACTGAACGTTGGATTCCCTATTCTTTTTAGTGTA
Organism: Thermoplasmatales archaeon; assembly: GCA_011052825.1. GTDB lineage: Archaea > Thermoplasmatota > E2 > UBA202 > JdFR-43 > DRIF01. The sequence goes on along the minus strand of DRIF01000074.1, from coordinate 1,804 downwards.
AAAGGTGGAATAGTATCGTTTATCGTTGGCATGCTGAATAATGATGTATTGGTAGCAAGCAGACAGTTTGAGGCATTAAATGAAAAATTGTGGTTTCCAGGTGGGAGGTATAACCCATATGTATATATCACCCCATCACTCGAATCATTGTCATTTGGGTCAAAAGGTAATAGATTATGATTCATACCATTAATCTTTATTTTTATATTCTGCCTCCAATAGGAATTTTTAATATTCCATCCTCCTGATTTAGATTGCCATTTAATATCAGGAATCGTTTCATAAACAGCAATATCAGCATACATGTCATCATTGGTGTATGAAGTAACTTTTATGTCAGCGCATGGATTGTTGCAACTGTTCGCCATCTCTGAATAATATATGTCCCAGTTTCCATTTCTGTTATCATGCCATGAAATGAATGTATCTCCATTCCAATAATCTCCTGTTGTTTCAATACTTGGATACATTGAATGCCCATCTGATGCATATGTGTAATCTCCATATGCTTTCCATGGGTTATACATATCGCTCTGTCTTTTTTCATATGCCACAACTGCTTGCTGGTGCGACGGCGGGGGCATGCCTGGATGCTGTGTCCAAATGAAGAATAGAGAGAGTGTATATATTTCCCATTGATTTGACATATGGGTTGATTCGCTTTCATGTCCTGGGTCAATGCTTCTTTTATCCATAAAGGTAATGTGAGGTCTCCTACTATCATCAACTGCTATATCTGGAGATGCAGAAGGAGCCGAGTTTAGAGAAGAAACTATAGTATCATCAGTAATTACCATCTCGTCATCGTTTCCTGAATCGCCATCGCAGTCATCTCTGTATGGATTTAATTTTTCGTAGCATATCTCCCATACCTGACTATACACTGGTCTTTGGAGTCCCGGATCCCATACCCACTCCCATTTCTTTTTCTGCCATGCAATATGAACAATATTTTCCGAATCAATTGCAACTGCTGGTGATATTGATGGCAGATTTCCATCACTTATTCTTGTATCATCTACAATTATTGTCGGTGTGCCATTAGGTGCATTATCCTGCATCTGATAATATATTTGCCAGTTTAAATCTCTGAAATCACTCCAAACTATTGAAATATTGTGTTTTGAATCAACTGCTATATCAGGATGCTCAATGAATTTTGTATTTGTAGCATTATCAATGGGTGGCATTATGATTCTTCCAGAAGCGCTTATGTCTTCTCCTGATATTCTATAATCTGGTGTAGTTAAATCAATTCCATTGTCTAATGAGGAGTAGTTGACAACACTCCCAATTTTTGAATAATATATCTCTGAAAAAACATTTCTTTTATCCATCCATACAACATGCAGAATATCCCATATGTTAATCTGGGGGTGTGCTATTTTATGAGGCGCATTTTTAAATTCAACAGGAATCTGCTTGCATGCATATGAATGTGCTTCCCTCACAGAAATCCATCCATCTTTATTCAAATCTGCATTTGGTGATTTTGTTTTATCTATCCTCTCATAAAATCTGTAGACATAAGAGTAGGTTATTTCATCTTCTCTACCACAGGTGCATATAATTCTGTTTGGTCCACATAAATCAGGGATGAATCCTCCAGAATGGCATGTATCTACAACAACAACCATGTGTTTATAATTTATCTCATCCAATTCAATATCAATTTCATCATCATACCAGAAGTTGGAGGCAATCCATCCTTCGTTTGCATCTGCATAAGTACAGAATGCTTCATCTCTCCCATCCTCAAATTCATCATTTAATATGCGTGGGTCATTTCCCACTGGTCTATTTC
>DRIF01000073.1 GCA_011052825.1 Thermoplasmatales archaeon | reverse complement strand
GGAGTTCATGGGGATATGTAAAGCAGAAGGATTATTATAACTTAGACGCAGGAAGCTATACATTCAGAATAAGGGCAAAAGATGAAGCAGGGAATATTGGATATTTAAATTATTCATTTAATATTGTTGACAACAGCCCACCAGTAATAACAAATGTTAATGTAAATCCAGCACAGCAAATAGAAAATGGATATGTAAACATAACATGTGATATTACAGATGATTTTGGAATAAGTTTGGCAAAGGCAATTATGCAATATCCAGATGCCAGTATTCATGAATTCAATTTGCATCACAGTTCATATTATTTAAATCAAACTTATTCAATGGTCGGAATATACTATTTCTACATATATGCAATGGATGTGAATGGAAATGATGCAAGTTCATCAACATACCAATTTGAAATTATTCCTCCAGATACAACTCCTCCTGTAATAACTTTAGAAGATTATCCTCCATCTGTTATAAATTACAGAGACGTTCATTTTGAATGGAATGCAACAGATGATACAACTGAATATCAAAACATTTTGTTTTCATATAAACTTGATGGATATGATGCAGGATGGAGTTCATGGGGATATGTAAAGCAGAAGGATTATTATAACTTAGACGCAGGAAGCTATACATTCAGAATAAGGGCAAAAGATGAAGCAGGGAATATTGGATATTTAAATTATTCATTTAATATTGTTGACAATACTCCACCAGTAATAACAGATGTTAATGCAAATCCTTCTGAGAATTTAATAGATGGGTACATAAACATAACATGCAATATTACAGATGATTTTGGAATAAGTTTGGCAAAGGCAATTATACAATACCCAGACAGCAAGATTCATGAATTTAATATGCATCACAGTTCATATTATTTAAATCAAACATATTCAATGGCTGGAATATACTATTTCTACATATATGCGAAAGATATATACAACAATGAAGCAAGCTCTTCTACATTCCAATTTGAAATAATTGATGAAATTCCTCCAGTTATAACAGATGTTGCTGTTAATCCATCCACTCAGGATGTTGGTAGAAATGTAACATTTTCATGTGTAGTTACAGACAATGTTGAAGTAGAAGATGTTTTCTTGAATATATCATACCCAGATGGAAGTTATTCAAACTTCAGCATAAAGCAAAATCATACTGGGGATACATATTACTGCTCCAAGTCATATAACATCATGGGAACATATGAATTTTTCATATATGCTGTAGATACCTCAGGAAATTCAAATGTTTCGGATGTTTATCAATTTGAAATAACTGACTTGTCTCCTCCAGAAATAAATAATATAGATTCAAATCCTTTAATTCAGGATATAGGTAAGTATGTGAACATTTCATGCATAGTTACAGACAATGTTGAAGTAGAAGATGTTTTCTTGAATATATCATACCCAGATGGAAGTTATTCAAACTTCAGCATAAAGCAAAATCATACTGGGGATACATATTACTGCTCCAAGTCATATAACATCATGGGAACATATGAATTTTTCATATATGCTGTAGATACCTCAGGAAATTCAAATGTTTCGGATGTTTATCAATTTGAAATAACTGACTTGTCTCCTCCGGATGTTGACGTCATATATCCAACTGGAAATGAAAGTTTAAGGAACGGAGTTTTGATTCAATGGAATGCAACAGATAACAGCAACACAATTTTAATTACAATAAAATACAGTCCAAATAATGGTGCGACCTGGCATAAAATTGTTGAAAATACAGAAAATGATGGAGAGTATATGTGGAATACTTCAGGACTTGAAGATGGTAAAAATTATTTAATAGAGATTTCAGCAATTGATACTGCAGGCAACATTGGAAAAGGTTACTCAAATAAGTTTACAGTAGATAATACAAAACCAAGCATTGAAATAACAAAGCCAGTTATAGGAAAGTTATATATGTTTGATAGGGAAATACTCCCAATAATAGGAAGTAAAGCAGTGATAATAGGAAAAATAACGATTGAGGTAGAGGCAAATGATGCAACATCTGGTATGGAAAAGGTTGAATTTTACATAGATGGTAAATACAATGCAGAAGATACATCTTCTCCATATAGGTGGGTGTGGGATGAGAGAAGCTTTGGCAAACATACTATAAAAGTAATAGCATATGATAAAGCTGGAAACAAAATAAACAAGGAGATAGAGGTATTTATTGTAAACTTTCTCTAATCTTTAAAAAGCTCTTCAAACTCTCCTTCTTCTATCTTTCTAATAATTTCTTTTGCTTTCATGTTCTCTATGGTTATTCCCATTGATACGCATGTTCCTGCTATTTCTTTTGCCTTAGATTTTAAATCTTTGCCAAGTAAATCACCTTTTTTCATTTTTGCAATATCAACGACGTCTTTCATTGTTATATTTCCAACGGGATTTTCGTCTGAAGTTCCTTTTTCTATGCCTGCTCTTTTCATAATCAGGGCGGAAGCTGGAGGCGTCCCCACCTTCAACTCAAATTTTTTGGTTGCTGGATCAACAATTATCTTCACTGGAACTTTCATTCCTTGGAAATCCTTTGTTAGTTTGTTTATTTCATTCACAACTTCTACAACATTCAGTCCTAAAGGTCCTAAGGCAGGTCCTATTGGTGGACCAGCAGTTGCCTTTCCTCCTTCAACCAGAACTTCAACTTCTTCAGCCATTTTAATTTCCCTCCTTCTTTAATATTCTTACCTGTTCTCCTCTAACGGTGATGGGAATTGGAACCATTGCATCCAGAAGTTCAACCGTTATTTCTTCCTTTGTATCATCTATCCTAGTAACTTTTGCTTTTTCTCCTTTGAATGGACCACTAACTAATTCCACTATCATGCCTTCCTCAATATTTGCAACTGCAGAAGGTGGAAATAGAAAATGCTCAATTTCATCTATGGGAATATCTTTATCAAGAACGTCTCTGGCATATCTCATGTGTCTTATTATCCTTTTTATAGTTTCTATATCTTCTCCTTCAACAAAAATGTAACCACGCAATTCTTTTGGTGCCAATATTGCATAAATTTTTCCAGTCCTTTTGCTTGCTTTCTCAAATAAACTTGCAACATTTTCTTCCTGACCAACCTGTGTTTTTACGACAAATATTTTTCCCATTTAAATCCCTAACTTCTCTGCAACCCATGGTGCAACAACTGTTGCCAGAATGAGTATCGTGAATCCAATAAAACCTATTATAAAAATACCTATTGCTGTCATCTGTGCTGTTTTTGTATATTTATCCATCTCAGGATTTCTTGCCATTTTAAAAACTCTGCCATACTTTCCCTTTCCTATCCTGTGAAATCTCTGTTCTATGCCCTTCTGAATTTCCCATGCTCTATCTATCAGTTTCATTTTTATCTTATTATGTCTATTCCATATTCTTTTTCTCCCATATCTGTGGTTGGTCCTATAATCTGTTTTGATTTAACTCCAGTTAAGACAATCATTACCTTTATTGTTCCCTTTAAATTTTTATCCACTGCAGCACCCCATATTATTGTTGCATCAGGGCTGATACGTGAGTAAACCTCTTCAACAACCCCCTCTGCCTCCTTTATTGTCATATCCTCTCCTCCAATGACATTAATTAGTGCACCAGATGCCTCACTTACGTCAACATCAAGTAATGGAGAGGAGAGTGTTTCATTCACAACCTTGACAACTCTATCCTCATCTTCAGATTCTCCAAGTCCAATCATTGCTACTCCTCCCTGCTTCATTATAGTTTTTAAATCATTGAAGTCAACGTTAATCAATCCTCTCACTGTAATCATTTCAGTTATACCTTTTATGCTTCTCATCAAAATTTCATCTGCAACCTTAAATGCTTTATTCAAAGGCATTCTTGGAGCTATTTCAAGTAATTTATCATTTGGAATCACTATTACTGTATCACATATATCTTTCAATCTTGCCAGCCCCATCTCAGCATTTTCCTTTCTAATTCTGCCTTCAACGCTAAACGGAAGAGTTACAATTGCAAGGGTGAGTGCCCCTATTTCTTTTGATATCCTTGCAACAACAGGTGCTGAACCTGTTCCTGTACCTCCCCCAAGACCACATGTAATAAAAATTATATCCGCCCCTTCCATTGCTTTTTTAATATCATTTTCACTTTCAACTGCAGCTTCTCTTCCTTTTTCTGGTAAAGAACCAGCTCCTAATCCCTTTGTAATGTGCTTTCCAATGAGTATTTTGTGAGGAACTCTTGCATGGAGTAAATGCTGTGCATCTGTATTTATCGCTATTAAATCTGCTCCTCTTATCTCTGCCTCATGACATCTTTCTATTGTATTTGTGCCAGCTCCTCCACATCCTATAACTTTTATTGTAACTCCAGTTGAAGTGGCTGCTTCTGCAATCTCTCTGTCTCTTTCACTCATTGATTTAAGTTCTTCCTCATTCAACTCAGTTAAATCATTATTTTCTGCTCTTGCAATAGCTTCTTCAACAATTTTCTTCATGAATACCACCCTCAAACTTTTAAAGTAAAACACGAAGGTTTATTAAAAAGTTTTGGATATTGCCAGTATCTCCGAAAGTAAAAAATTTAGAAAAATAAATAGTCTTGGGCCATATCATCATCTCAAAGAGGGATGGGATTATGATGCCCAAGACCAATAATAAATTCTTCAGGAAAATAAATAGATTTTCCTTTGGTTTTATAGAAGGGAAAATCGATTTCCATGAAAAGCATAATTCAACATATAATGATAATGAGATACTTCAAACTCTTCTTTTTCTTTCGATCAAAAATAGATATCCCGAAAATGGATGTAAAAGATGTAAAGAAATAGT
>DRIF01000072.1 GCA_011052825.1 Thermoplasmatales archaeon | reverse complement strand
GTTAATAACAAAATTCACCGCTTTTTCCGATGCAATTTTTATAACTTCGTCGAATGTTTTATTTATTACAAATATTCCCATGAACTTCTTTGGAATAAGATTATATGGCAAATTATTGTTCATTAATGCTATTGCTTCTCTTGTGTGCAATATTTTATTCAGTCCAAATTCGCAAATTCCGATAGAATTATATTCACTTATCTCATTTTTATACATCCCATTCCCTCCTCTTTTTATCTTTCAATTTAATAAAAAGATGTAATTAAAAAATAAATCGATTTTTTGGATGGGCTCTGGCAAAAGGAAAAATTGAAATATTCATTAACATGAAAAACAATAAATTTTATACTAAAAAATAATTATAACTTAATGCATGAAATATTGCCAAAAAAATACATCATTCTTATGGAAGTGGCAACTGAGGAATATCATACACTCAATCAGATTGCAGAAAAAATAGGGATAACGAGACAGGGAGTTTATGAATATTTGAAAAAAATGAGGGGTGATGGACTAATTGAAATAGTTGATGGGAAATATAAGGCAACTGTGAAAGGAGTGGAAATTTTATTTTCATATCTAGATGAACTTGATAAATATCTCAATGAAAAAAGAGAAAAACTCAATATGATAAAATGCTCTCCAGCAATTGCCGGAGAAGATGTATTAAAAGGAGATAGAGTATTTTTGAAAATGGAAGATGGTTATCTATATGCATACAAAAATAAAAAAACACTTGCAACAGGAGAGGCGATAGAAAATGCTTCCAGAGGAGAAGATGTTGGAATAAAAAATATTGAAGGCATAATTGACCTTTCTTTAGGAAAAATTTTCCTAATTTCATTACCATCTATAACAAGGGGAGGAAGTAAAAAAGTTAATCTGGAAAAACTCAGCAAAAAATTGGAGGAAATAAGAGTAGATAAAATTGGCATAACTGACATTGTTGGTAAGATAACTCTAAAAAAATTAAAAAGGAAATATGATTTTGAATTTTCTCCCATTCAAACTTCAATAGAAATTGCTCAGAAAGGTCTCAATGTTGCCTTAGTTGGGGATGAAAAAGAAATGAAACATGCTGTTTCAAAAATAGAAGAGTATAATGCAAATGCAATAGATGAAATAAAATATGAATTATGGAATGCAGAATAAAAAAATTAGAAAGGAATAAGTAAAGATATAAAAATTAATATCTTCTTCTGTGTTTCTGATAACAATCTTTGCAGTAAACTGGCCTTCCATTCTGTGGTTTGAAAGGAACCTCACATTCTTTGCCACAATCTGCACAGATTGCTTTGTGCATCTCTCTTGGTTCTCTACTTCTATACATTTTTATTACCGCCTCCAAACGAAGTCCACTATTTATATCTTTGCATAATATTTTTACCATTGAAAAACTATTAAATTGGAATATGTTTATATTTGTGGAAAAAGAGGAACTTATTAAAAAACTCATAAGAGAAGGTTATCTTAAAAGCGAAAAGGTGATAGACGCAATGAGGAGTATACCAAGAGAAATTTTTGTTCCTAAAAGGCAAAGAAAGTTTGCATATGAAGATATTCCCCTTGATATAGGACATGGGCAGACAATTTCTGCCCCCCACATGGTTGCAATAATGTTGGAGGCATTGAATCTGGATGAAAAAAGCAAGGTTCTTGAAATAGGAACTGGAACAGGATATCATGCATGCGTTGCATCAAAAATAGCAAAAAATGGAAAAATTTTCACAATAGAAAGGATAAAGGAACTGGCGGAAAAGGCTAAAGAGAATTTTAAAAATTTAAAAATAAAAAATATTGTTTCTATAATAGGAGATGGTTCTGTTGGTTTGCCTGAATATGCTCCCTATACGCACATATATGTAACATGCTCTTCTCCGTCAATACCAGATGTTTTAATAAAACAGCTTGATGAAGGAGGGAAACTTTTAATACCAGTTGGAAGGATATATGGTGACTTATGGTTGATTGAGAAAAAGAATGGTATTGTGAAAAAAAATCTTGGAGGATGTGCTTTCGTTCCAATGATTGGAAGAGAAGGATACAATGAAGATTAGAGTTTCTACCGCAACCGCCTCACTCCTCAAACTGAAGAATTATTGCATATCTGTAAAACCTAGCACCCTCTACTTTTTGCTTTCTGGAGAATGTGAAGGGAAATGTTTATACTGTAACCAAAAAAACGGTTATCTGGCACGTGTTAAATGGCCTGAATTTGATTTTGAGGAAGTCAATAAAAAAATAAAAACTTCTACTGCAGGAAGAATTTGCTTTCAGTGTTTGTATGGAGAGAGATATATAAAAATAATCGAAAATATTGTTGAAAAAATTAATGCAGAAATCCCTGTTTCAGTTTCAATAAATGCTGTTGAAGAAGAAAAAATGAAAATTTTGCATGATAAAGGTATAGAAAGATTGGGAATAGGACTTGATTGTGCAAGCGAGAGAATATTCACAAAATGGAAAAAGAATGTTCCTTCTTGGAAAGAACATTTAAATTCTCTGATGAAAGCAAGAAAAATTTTTGGGAATGCAACTTGCCATTTAATAGCTGGATTGGGAGAAAGTGACGAAGAAATTATAAATATAATGTCACATCTTTCAAAAAATAAGATTAAAGTAGCTCTCTTTGCCTATGTAAAAAATAATGAAACTATGGTTGATTTAAGCAGATATAGAACAATCCAGATTGCAAGATATTTTATAGAGAGGAATGAGGGAAAATTTTATTTTGAAGATGGGAAAATTGTTGAAATGGAAATCCCTTATATTAATGAAGGACCTTTCCTCACTTCCGGATGTCCTGATTGTAATCGTCCCTTTTACAATGAGAGAGTTACAAGGATATATAACTATCCATATAAAATTGGGGAAAAGTTTGTTGAAGAAGCTGTTAAGGAGGCTGAAAAATATGCAGGAATACATATTGTTGATGAATAGTAAGGATGCAATTGTTTTGGAGAAAGGTAAAGTTTGCAACACAAAATTTGGAAAAATTGATACAAGAAATGTTGAAATAGGAGATATAGTCGAAACAAAAAAAGAGAAATTTGTTGTGGTAAAGCCAACCATCTCAGATTTGTTAAAAAAATGCAAACGTTCTGCACAGATAGTAATGCCAAAAGATGCTTCCCAGATAGTTTCCATAACTGGATTGAAAGCAGGATGGCGATGCTTAGACGCAGGAACAGGTTCTGGATTTCTTTCAATTTTCATTGGAAATATAGTTGGAAAAAAGGGAAGGGTCTATACTTATGAGAAAAGGAGAGATTTTTATGAAATAGCCAAGAAAAATATTGAAATGTGTGGTTTGAATAACATCACCATTAAGAATGAAGATGTGAAAAATTTTAGGGAAAGAAATCTTGATTTGATAACATTTGATTTTAAAGATTCACACACCCTGATAAAAAAAGCAAAAAATCGCCTTAAGAAAGGAGGATGGCTTGTTATCTACTCCCCTCATATAGAAGAGCAAATTGTTGCAATAGAGGAAATGAGAAATAATGATATGAGAATATATGCAACTGTAGAAAATATACAGAGGAAATGGAAAAGTATTCACGGATATACTCATCCTGAACCAAGCGGGATACTCCATACTGGATTTATGACTTTTTCACGTAGGGCTTTTTAATCTTTTTCCCTCTTCTTTTTTGCTTTCAATTCTGCCTTTATTCTTTTCTTTTCAATTTTTAGCAGTTCTTTTTCCATGTCTGCCTTCGCCTCCGTTCTTTCAATTTCTTCTGAAGATAAAGAAGCACTGTATTTATAGGTGAGGATGAGAGATACTACTATGTATACAGAAATAATAAGAACAAATGTTAGAGAGATTAAATATGGAATAGAAATGAAATAATTTATTGCCAGGAATACAGAGAGTATTCCCAGGCCCGCCCATGCATGATGCCTGTACCATTCATATTTTCTCCTGCTCTCTGATTTGTTCATGAGGTTAATACATAAGAATAAAAATATTTTTTTAAATTTCAGAAAGCTTTCCTCCATGTAAAGTTTCTCTCGGTCTTATCTCAACAAAAATGGGCGCAGGAAGAGGCAAACCAGCAACAATTGCAATTCCAACAGGTAGCATCTGTATTTCACCAGCAGATTTTGCATCCAATCCTTCAACACTTGCAACAATTGCTTTCAAATCATTTGGATTAGTTGTTTTTAGTATAATGTGGGTGTTACATTGTGAGAGAACATTTTTATCAACTCTTGCAGGCCTTTGGCTAACGATAACCAAGCCAACACCAAACTTCCTTCCCTCTGATGCAATTGTTCTTATAATCTCTCCAGCAAAACTCTTTCCCTGTCCTCTTTCAGGAGCATATCTATGCGCCTCCTCTACCACAACTAGCACAGGTGGAATACCATCATTTTTTCTTTCTTCGAAAACTTTTGTTAGGAGGAGAGAAACCAGAATTTCCTGTATATATGGAGGGACTCCTCTTAAATTTATTATTGAGCATCTTCCTTTTTTGATAATTTCATTTATGGATGTATAGTTTATAGAAAATAAATTCATTGAAATTATCTGTTCAATCTGGGGAACGAGATTCCATTTTGCATTGCTTTTTGTTTTCTTTACTTCCTCAAGTATATCTTTCAGGAAATAAAATTTCTTTTCTCTTGCCTTTTTATATGCTTCGTATAAAATCCCTTTTTGCACTGTGGTTGCATTTGGCAATAAATTCAGTAAATCTTGGAAGGAAAGATTTGTTTCTTCCAGATAAAGAGGTATTGCAGTTCTATTTTTACTGCAAACTGGTGAAAATTCATAAACATTTTTTGTATATCCTCTTGGTCTTATTCCAAATCTTTTCATTATATACATTTCCTGTTTATCCAGATTCGGTCTTCTCAATGATATATACTCTCCATGCGGATCTATTATCACAACTGGGATGTCTTTTTTTATGAATTCCTCTATCATTACACCCACTGTATAACTTTTTCCACTCCCACTTTTTGCCAGAATGCATGCATGTTTTTGTATTAGAATGTCAGGCGAGAGATTTATTTTAACTTCTGAATCTTTCAGCAGGCCAATATAAATTCCTTCCCTGCCAATTCCAAGAACTCTTTTTATGAAATGCTCTTCTGCTCTGTAAACTTCGCTTCCTATTTTGAAAGGACTCCTTGCCATATATCTTTTACTTTCTGAACCAATTATGTGGGCATATGCAAAAACTCCATTGCTCTGCTGTTTTATTTCCCATACCTGAGCAAGAACTTCTCCAACTTTAACATAATCATGTTTTCTTATTTCCTTCTCAGCTCTAAATATAAATGAGGAAGTGGTACTTTCCGTTATTTTTCCAACTTCTTCCATTATCCTATATACCTCAAATCTTCCTTGTCTTCTCTTTCCATAAGGGTTTTTTCAAAACTTTTTATTCTATCTGTGATTCTTTTTACTTCTTCCGCCTTTTCATCAAGTCTTGCAAAGCTTATTTTAATTCCAAGTATTTTTGTCAGGGTTTTTATAACTTCTCTTGCAGATTTTGGGTCTACTATATATCCAGATGTTTCTCCCATCAGGCAAACTCCCCTTATATTTCTCAGCATTCCCATTCCAAGAAGCAGTCCAGATGCACCTATTATTCCTCCTCCCTCCTCTCCTTTAAAAACCACTCCATGTTTTTTAAGTTCTTCAACAAGTTCCACATGAGTTGCAGCTCCAATTACCCTTGGCTTTTCAATTTCAGTTCCTATTCCATATCCTCCAAGTGTGTAAATCATTTTTACATTAAATTCTTCTGCAATATCAAGAACAGCATCTGCAAGCGTATACTGTCCTCTCGGAGACATCCCCTGAAAATCTCCAGTTAGAATAATTATGTCCTTCCCTGTTTTTCCCTTTTTTCCGTAATACAACTCGTTTCTCACAAGTTTAACAGTTCCATCCTGATTAACAAAAACTTGAGGGGGAAAGTCATTTGAATATATTTCCGCAAACTTCTTTGCTTTTATCTCATCTATTAAATGCTCTGTAGCAAGCTTTCCAACATTTCCAACGCCGGGCAAACCCTCTATCAATATAGGGGATTTTAATTTTGGTTTTTCAAAATAAACTACTGTTGCTTCCTTAATTTTTACTTTTTCCATTTTATTTCCTCCTTTTTCAACATTCTCCTATAATACCCATATTTATCCTGTGGAGAGAAGCGAGGTGGTTCCTTTTTATACGTTTTTTCCCCACATACAGGACATACATACTTTAAAGTATATCTTTTACATTTATAACAATATTTCATTTTAGTTCTCTCATGAATTTTCCAGTTCCCCCTTTCTTTTTTATATATTCGATACTTTTTTCTATTCTCCCTTTCAATTCTTTTTCTGCAGATTTATAGTCAGGAGCTTTAACATCAATCATATAAACAGGAGCAGATATATATTTTACATTTATTTCAATTTCATCCTCCTTCTTTTCAATTAACTGAAGGGCTTTTTTAATATGCTTTATACCATCTGGAAGAGGGCAGGTGATTTCTATATATCCCTTTATCTCAACATATGGCACAATCACATTTTCTTTGGCAATATCAACAAAAACCTCAATCCAATCTCCTTCAAAACCCTCTTCTTTAAGAGCATTCTCATTTATGGCACATTCCTCAAAAGCATTGTACAAACTTCCAAATTTTTCAATTAATTCATATCCAAACTTTTCATAACATTCTTCCTTGCTAAGCCCTATTCTTTCACCAAGCATCTCAAGCAGTTTTTCTGCTTTCTGCTCATTTTTCCACTGCTGTATTTTCTCTTTTTTTTGATGCTCATTAACTCTCTTTAAAGATAAATCCACATAACCTTTTGAAGGGTCAACATCCATAACTCTGCAGACAATTCTCTGCCCCTCTCTGACATAATCTCTTATGTTCTTCACCCATCCAGGAGCAACTTCCTTTATGTGAATAAAGCCCTTTTTATCTGGATATTCTTCAAGCTTTACAAAAGCTCCAAAACCCTTAGCCCTTTCAACTGTGCATACAACTAACTCTCCTGTTTCAGGTAATTCCTTATGCATTTCCCAATTCCTCTAAAATTTCTCCTTTTATTTCCGCTTTCCCGCCAGTTGGCTGTGCCAGCACGCTTCCACATATTGAGCATCTTACCACTGTGCTTGCTTTGCTGAAAACTATCTGCTCGTTGCTACAGTCCTTACATTTAATTTTATAAAAACTTGATGGCATACCTCACCTCTTTATCTCAAACTTTTTAGCCCTTATACCTTTCTTCTGATGAGCTTTCCCACATTTACTGCATCTATAGCGAAGATAAACTCTTTTTGTTGGTTTCTCCCTTCCTTCAGGTTTGGGACGAGGATATCCTCCATATCCAGAAGTAACTTTTCTAAATCTTCTCTGTCCCCATTTCAGTTCTGATGCCTTTTTCTTTTTCACTTTCTCTATATTGTGTTCAGTATGCACACGGCAGTAAGGACAATATGTTTTTATCACAGATGGTCGAATCATGAGATGAAAATAAACAATCATATATAAAAATGCTGGTTGAATTCTGCAACATGATATCTGATTTACTCAACAAAATGAAATGGCATCATGAATATGAATTTGAAAAGGTTACAATATTTTTTGTAAGCAGGGGCATGCCTAATAATCAGGATTTTGTTACTGGAAAAGAAATAAAAAATATCGGGGAGAAATTTTTAGAAACAGAAAAAGGATACATTCCATATCACAGAATAATAAAAATAGAATATGAAGGGAAGGTAATATATTCCAGAGAGCATTAGAATATTTTCACATATTTTAATATCTCACTCTCCTCACTATTTCCTGCTTTATCATATGCAACTACTTTTATTTCATTTCCACATGAAATCGGGAAGGTCTGTGGAAGTTCTATTTTATAAGGGGCTACATAATCTCTCCATAAAATCTCCCCGTTCAGTATGAATTCAACATAATCCACTCCTGAAGTTGTGTCATCTGCTTCCGCCTCTGCAGTAAATTTTCCTATTATGAAAGTATTTCCAAAGAGCGTAGGCATTATTCTACGATTTGCAATGTAAATGTAACCCTTTTCAGGAAGTTTCAATGATACAGTTGGTTTCTTTTTATCTATTTTAAGTGTGAAATTCTTCTCTTCCTCATTATTTCCTGCATTGTCCTTACTGTAGAAGTATATTTTATGAATTCCATTTACAGAAAATGTAAATTCATCTTCATATTCCTGCCAGTCATTATCATCTATTTTATAATATGTTTTATAAATTCCAGATAAATTGTCTGAAGCATTTAGAGTGATAACTGCATTATCCTTAATCCATCCATCTTTCCCATAGGTTGCATCTATCTCGTATTTTGTTGATGGAGACGTATAATCAATTTTCAGTGTAAAACTTTTTTCCTTTTCCTTATTTCCAGCTATATCTTTGCTGTAAAAATTTATTTCATGAATTCCTTCCTCATTAATTGTGAAATTCTCAACATATTCCTGCCAGTCACCATCATCTATTTTATAATATGTCTTATTTACGCCAGTGAGATTGTCCGAGGTAGATAAATTAACATCAACATCTTCATTATACCACTCTTTTTCTTCAGGAAGAGAATAGATGGTCTCTGGAGGTGTTGTATCAACTGTTACATTTAAAGTGTCATTATCATTTTCACCATCATCGTCAACAACATTCAGCATAACATTGTATACTCCATCATTAACATATATGTGGGCAACCACACTGCCATAGGCAACGCCTCCGTCTCCAAAGTTCCATGTATAGTCTACAATATAACCATCTGGGTCATAACTTGCATTTCCATTGAAAATCACTTGAGAAGAATTTGATATGAAATCCTCTCCAGCATCCGCTACAGGGGGAACATTTAAAATTATGATATTTTTTTCTGTGTAAGTTGTGTTTCCACTGCTGTCAATTACAATTAACCTTACAGTATATTCTCCATCATCTGGATAAATATGTAATGGATTTTGCACAGTGCTACTCTCTCCATCTCCAAAATACCATATCCATGCTATTATATCCCCTGTTGAATTGTCATAAAAATGAACTTCCTGCAGGTCATTTGGAGTTTCAGGTTGCCAGTAAAAATCTGCATTCAGTTGAATAGAATCCGCACCAACAAAGTATACAATCAACACAACAGATAATATCAGCAATATTTTTTTCATGTAAACCCTTTGAAAAATGTTTTTTGATTATTTATGCATTTCGATTACATTTGGAGGAATTGAGATAAAATTTGAATACATCATGCCAACAAAAAAAGAGAAAGGGGGGAGGGGATTGACAACAAATCCTGCATGTGCCCATCTTAGGGCGCTTTATATACATGCAGGTTTTACCTGCTTGAAAATAATCTGATGCAAGTATATAAAGCAAGGGAGGGGTTGAATGTGTTTATAAAGCTTTCTAAAAAAATTGGCATTGCCAATTGATGCATTGAAATTTGACAATTCACAGGTATTGTCCTAATTTACGATAGTTTATTATACTAGAACATAATATACTATTAGGTGAAAAGAATGGCTCGTCCGAGAGGAACAATTAATGTTGTTTGTCAAAATCCCAGATGTAAATATTATCTGAAAGAAAAAGGAAAGGACATCATTAAAAGTGGTAAATATTCAACAGGTCATCAAAGATATTATTGTAAACACTGTAGGACCTATTTTATGGAAACGAAAGGAACACCTCTCTACAGAAGGAGATTATCAGAAGAGGAAATAATCCAAATATGCAAGCT
>DRIF01000071.1 GCA_011052825.1 Thermoplasmatales archaeon | reverse complement strand
TTTGATAAATTTGACACAAATTTTGTGCAAATTTTCTCCTGTAAAAAATGTAAAAGTCCTCAAAAAATCGTTAATAAATTTGTCACTAACCATTGTTTATCCTCCAAATGGCTTTAGATTTCACATTTTGAGCAATGTTACGCCCAAAATTATAGCAATTTTTGGTGATTTTATACGGCGTTATGAGGACAAAAGCTTGAATTTGAGGTGGTAAAATGTAATAAAAAATTGCAATTGGCAAATTATACAATGGTAGTATAATTAGCTTGAAATGGCAAAGTCAGGTTTCTAAATTTACCACTCTTTTTATGGCAACATATTTGTATCATGTTATCAACACTCAGAGCGCTAATTTTATTCCATCAAAATTGTTTGTTTCTACGACATGCTAATCAGATACTCCAAATCATGGAATTTTATATTCATCAATAATTCAATTTTTTGATAATAGTTTTTTTCTGAATTAAACATTCAAAATTTCCTATTTTTTTACTTTTTATAAATTGTACAGCATTTGGAAGACATCTTTGTTTGATGAATAAAAACAATAGAAAATTTAACACATCACTATTCATATAAAGATGAAGGGAAATTTATTTAATCTCTTTAGAATTTACCATTTGACTTGAGGTGTTTCTCATTTATCATAACTTAGTGAGAAATTCTCAAGGTTTAATTTTTCTAAATTTTACTCGTGGAGATACTTGAAATGAGCGAAAGGTTTAATAATAAGTAAAACATTACATTTTTGGAGGCAAAACATGAAGGGAAGAACAAGCAGAAAAGTTGTAGGTTTAGGGATTATAACCTGTTTAGCTATAGCGTTTTCTATAATGGCAAGCGATGGGAAAGCAGACGACCCACAAGGACCATTCCATTTTATCTATGGATTTGGTCTTTATAATGGAACAGTGCCAGCGATAAACTGTTTAGTGAACATTACAAATATAGATAGAGGGGAGACCAACTATACAACCACAGATGCGAATGGTTTCTACCAGTTTAATTGCGGTAGCTTTAATGGACCAGGATGGTTGCCAGGGGAGAATATAACAATTACAATATACGGAAACTCTTCTTTATGCTGGACAAACTGGACAGGAAATACAACTGGAGTTGTTCCAGATGTAAATGCATATTATAATGTAACCTTGGAAACATGGCTTGATCCATATGATGTTGGGACTGAGGCAATAAATTATCCAGCAAATGGAGCATCTTTGTGTCCAGACCCATTGAGCTATGTGGTTAATGCAACAGTTAAAAATTATGGGGCAACCTATACACATACATTTCCAGTTGAACTTCATATATATGACAGTGGAATGACAGAAGTTTTTACTGATTCAGTAATTGTAACTCTTGCACCTGGAGCACAGACGTATGTGGAGTTCTCTGCATGGTATCCATCAGATGCAACTGAAGATTATACAATAGTTGTAACAACTGCAATGACATGTCCAAACCATGATTATATACCATCAACTGATGCAAAAAGTATAGATGTGCATGTTGACCAGCGTGTAATTGATATGGAAGTTGACAAGACAGTATGGAATTATACACACTGGGACCATGAAGTTACTGTGCCAACTGTGCCATATACTGTAACATTTAATATTTCAATCCATAACAATGGAGATTGTAGCTATCTGTCAAACATAGCTGTTGTAGATACCTTTGGAAGTGGTTTGGAATATGTTCCAGGAAGTTCAACACTTAATGGTATGCCAATAGGGGACCCAAGTATTGTAGGAACTCAGCTTACATGGAATTCAACTGTTCTTGGAACAGCACCACCATTTTATCTGGATTATTGTGAATGGCTTTATCTGGAATTCCAAGCAAATGTAACAGAATGGGGAACAACGACAAATGATGCCATGGTTGTTGCAGACGTTTTCGCAGATACACAGCTCCAGTATTATCTTACAGATACGACTGAATACACTCCAACAGTTGTTGTTGTTTCAGATAGCACTCCACCAGTAACAACAATTTCATATGGAGATCCAAATTGTGTTGGGGATTATATATTCATTACCTCTGCAACTCCATTAACGCTTGATGCAACAGATGATGTTACTGGTGTTGCATATACTGTATATTATATTGATGCTGGAACACCAGTTACTGTATATGATAATGGTGCAGGAGATGATAATCCAAATCTTGGAGAAATAACAACAACATTCTATATGACTGGAGCAGATGGTGTACATACAGTTTATTATTATTCTGCTGATTATGCTGGAAATATTGAGACAACAAACAGTCAGGATTACTTCTTGGATAATACAGGGCCAGATATAACAATAGAAGTTACAGGTCCACAGTGCGGATTGTATGTGACATCTGAAACAACATTTGAACTTGGTGCAGAGGATGCGGGAAGTGGAGGTCGAGGAGTTATTTACTATGAGGACTTCGAAACAGATGATGGTGGTTATGTTCATGCGGTGGGACCAGGGCCTGGTTACATGGATGACTGGGAATGGGGTGTACCTACTTCTGGGCCTATGGGAGCGCATTCTGGTGTTAACGTGTGGGCGACTAACTTAGATGGGGAGTATAGTAACTATGGAAATTGTGTTCTTGATTCTGTACCAATAGATTTGACAGGTGTTACCAATCCGGTATTGACCTTCTGGCATTGGATGGAAGGATTTGGTTCAGGAACGGATGTGTGGGACGGAGGTAACTTGAAAATATCTACGGATGGTGGAAGCACATGGACACTTCTTGAACCTGTAGGTGGATATCCATGTACAGGAGCTTCGAGTAATCAGGGTATTCCATATGAACCATGTTTCTATTGGGAGACTAATGGCTGGGAGCAGGTAGTTGTGAATCTGAGTGCTTATGCTGGTGAAGAGATTATTATTCGATGGCATTGGGGAAGTTCTAGTGTGATTGTTTATGATGGATGGTACATTGATGATGTGGAAGTTACTGGTGAAGGAGGAGGTCCAGGCGGTCTTGACATATATTACAGAATATGGTACAATGGCACATGGACAGATTATATGTTATATGAAGAGCCATTTAATTTAACTGGAGATTGCCAGCATATAATCCAGGCATATTCTGCGGATTGTTTAGGTAACATTGGTTTGGAGAATTTCACATTTTATGTTGACAATACACCGCCAGTTGTTGAGAAAATTATAACAGGACCAGGAATGTTTAACTATACTTGGATAACATCTGAAACATTATTCACATTAAATGCAACAGACCCAGAAGGAGGAGTTGTTGTAGCACCTATGCAGACAACAATATTGTCTGAAGATTTCTCTGGAGGAGTTCCACCAACAGGATGGACAGATACACATGGTGCATGGCTTACCAGTTATACAAATTATGCAGGAGGCACTTCTCCAGAAGCTGAATTATATTGGTATTACGCCGTTGATGGATGCCAGCTTTATACTTATGCCATTGATACTTCAGGATACACAAACTTGGAACTTGAATTTAAGACATATGTAGATGATTATAATGGTGCTTATTATCCATATACATTGCATGCTCAGATTTCCACAAATGGTGTGGATTGGACAGATGTATGGAGCATTAGCCCAACAAGTGATTATGGACCATCAACAGAAAATATTCCATTGCCAGATGCTGACACATTATATATATCATTTACGTTTACAGGAGACTACTATGGACTCAATTATTGGTATGTTGATGATGTTATTTTAACCGGAGAGACAGGAGGTGCACTACCATGTGCATCTGGCGTTAATGCAACTTATTATAGAATATGGTATAATGGAACATGGACAGACCCAATATTATATGAAGAACCATTTACATTGGAAGGACATTGCGTCCATATGATTGAATTCTGGGCTGTTGATTGCGTTGGAAATGAAGGAGAACATACAATTCAAACTCACAATTTGGACGAGAGCGTTCCAGAATCATGGATGACAATTGATCAAGAAATTAATATGGATATATGGCAGGATTACATTACGCCATATACAGAATTCAACATATTCGCTTCAACTCTTGGATGTAATAATACAACGGCACCATATGTAATATTATTTAAGATAAGTGGCCCAGAGGGAAGCAAATTCTATTATAACGGATATTACTTCAATTGTAATGGAACATGGGTACAGGGTTATAACAGCACGCCAATTTCATTCCAGATAAGAGATGAAGAGGGACTTGCACCAACTGGAGCATATACTGTGACATTCTATGCAAAGAATTTGGTTACAGGAGAAAATGGACCACAGCATGAGGAAACATTCATTATAGATGTAACACCACCAGTAACAACTTTGCTGTTTGATGGAACATATTATGTATCGGCGGATAGAGATGATATTATTTATATACTCCCAAGCACAATAATGACATTTACTGCAGATGATGGAAAAGATTATGAGGGAGCATCTGGAGTCAAGCTTATAAAATACAAGATAGACGATGGACATTGGAAGATATATGAAGATGGAGATGAAATTACAATTGACGAACCAGGTGAACACACTCTTTCTTATTTTGCAAAAGACTGGATAGATAATAGTGAGGATGTAATAGTTAAAACAATAATAGTTGACGCGACTGCACCACAGACAAACATTGGTTTCAATGGAGAAATGTTTGATAATGGAGATAAAGTTGTGATAACTCCTGAAACTTCTGTATATCTAACAAGCATAGATAGTGGAGCTGGAATAAATAAAGTTTACTACATTGTTGATGGAACACAGAAGGAATATACATCACCTTTCGAACTTACACCTGGGGAACATGTGATTGGATATTATGCAGAGGATAACTTAGGAAATGGAGAATTGATAAGTTATTCAACTGTAGTTGTTGACAACATTGGACCAATAATATCAGTAGAGAAACCACATGAGAAATACATCTACATTGGAGGAAGAGAAATATTTCCATTATTCGGAAATTCACAGATTGATGTTGTGGTCATAGGAGCTGTTTCAATAAAGGCAAATGCAGAAGATGAAAGTGCTGTTGTTAAAATGGAGATTTACATTGATGGAGAGAAACAATTCGAGGAAAATGAAGCAACGTTGGACTGGCAGTGGGATAGAACAGCATTCTGGATGCATACAATAGAGATAAAAGCTTATGATTACTTTGGATATAGTAGCTCAACAACAATAAAGGCTTTAGTCTTTAACCTATAAACCCCCTTTTCCCCTTTTTATTGTTATTTTTATTATTATAATTTTTTAAAGTAGAAAATGTTTTTATATGAACCCCTTATTTGAAGGTATGAAAGCTAAACTCTTTGTTGTTGCAATAGTAGCACTTCTTCTTTTTTTAAATAATGCAACTTTTTTTGGCGAAAGTTTTAGAGATAAAACTCAGTCAAAAAAATTTTTAACTGCTGGGGACACTATTGATCAGCAACAAACCGATGGAAATGAAAAACAAAAAATTTATGGAAATATATTTGTCGCTCAATCTTTTAAACCAGCAGAAGAAGAAATAACCAGGATACAGCTTAAGGTTGGGAAGGCAGAAGATAGAAAAAATATTTTGCAACTTGAAAGAATATTCCAAAAAAATCCTTTAGTAATTTTACTTAAGTACATAGAATTTTTTACAAGGAAACCTGAATATTTGATAGTAGCAATTAAAAATTCTTTGAGTGGAGAAAATCTGGCGTTATCTAACATATCATTTAATGATGTGGAAAAAAGTGGCGGATGGGTGGAAGTTAAATTTGAAAATATTTCTGTATCCAATGAAACATATTATATTGTATGTTATACTGAAGGAGGAAATGAAAATAACTGTTTTATATGGTTATACAGCAATGAAAATCCATATGGAAATGGTTCATCATTTATATCAAATAACGGGGGTTCAACTTGGAATGAAGAGGCAGAGAGAGATTTTTGTTTCATAACATATGGAAAAGACAGAGAAGGAGATGGAATAACAAATTACTGGGCTGTTATTGTAGGAATAGAAGAATATAAAAATATTTCTTCTTCAAAGTACTCTTCAAATGATGCAGTTGATTTTAAAGAAACTCTCATTGCCAACGGATGGAAAGAAGGCCATATCCACATGCTTATAAATGAACTTGCAACCAAGACAGATATAATAAATGAACTTTTATGGATGGACAAAATGGAAGATGAAGATGATGTTGTGCTTTTCATGTTCAGTGGATGGGGAGAAAGAGACGCAATAATAACTTATGAAAATGATACAATATCTGATGAGGAGATAAATGAAATTGTGAATAAAATGGGTTCCTTGAAGATAGTTGTAATTATTGATTGTTGGTACAGTGGGAGTTTCATTGATACTCTTTCTAGTTATGGGAGAATAATAATGACATCATGCAGAGAATATGAAAAATCATGGAGATACGATTTACTCAGAAACAGCGTTTTTATATATTATCTATCTAAAGGATTGAATGGAGATGCAGATGAAATAGCAAATGGAGGAAATGATGATAACGTTGTTACAGCTGAGGAAGCTTTTTACTATTCTTCTTATTTAACCTCAATTTTTGAAAAACCACAACATCCACAGATTTATGACGGTTATGACGGAGAACTTCCCATTTCTTTTTTGAAGTAAGTTTAAATAATTGTAGGTAATATATTTATACGCAAATATTATTATCTAATATGCTGAAAAGAATAAATGTTTTGATAGCAACTTTTCTTGTTTTCATCTTAGCAACATTGCCTATATTCATATTCGCGTTTTTTTCTGGTTTGAATGAAAAATCTTTTTTACCGGCTGATGAATCTGAATGGCCTATGTTTCATCATGATGTTTCAAGAAAAGGTTTTACAAATGTGACAGGCAATATTACATCTCCATCTGTCAGATGGAATCTTCCTATCACATCTTTTATATGGTCATCCCCAGCGATATCAGATATAGACAATGACGGAGATAAAGAAGTTGTAATTGGTTCAGATGACAGAAATGTATATGCATTGAATGGAGTAAACGGAGCAGAAGAATGGCACTTTACAACAAATGGATTGGTTCATTCATCCCCAGCGATATCAGATATAGACAATGACGGAGATAAAGAAGTTGTAATTGGTTCAGACGATGGAAATGTGTATGCATTGAATGGAGTAAACGGAGCAGAAGAATGGCACTTTACAACAAACTCATCAATTCGCTCTTCCCCAGCGATATCAGATATAGACAATGACGGAGATAAAGAAGTTGTAATTGGTTCAGACGATGGAAATGTGTATGCATTGAATGGAGTAAACGGAGCAGAAGAATGGCACTTCACAACAAACGGAGTAATCCAATCCTCTCCAGCGATATCAGATATAGACAATGACGGAGATAAAGAAGTTGTAATTGGTTCAAATGATGGAAATGTGTATGCATTGAATGGAGTAAACGGAGCAGAAGAATGGCACCTTACAACAAATGCATCAATTTTAACAGCCCCAGCAATATCAGATATAGACAATGATGGGGATAAAGAAATTTTGGTGACCACAACAACACCTGCAGGGGTTTTTTGTTTAAATTATAATGGGGGGGTAACATGGAATATATCTCTTGATGCATCAATTTATTCCTCTCCTGCAATAGGTGATTTAGATGGAAATGGGTATGGTGAAATAGTATTTGGCGATTTTAATGGAACTTTATATTGTTTAGATTATATGGGTGGAGAAAACTGGATTTTTTATGGTCAGGAGAGAATTATACCTTCTCCAGCAATAGCGGATATAAATAACGACGGATTCTTGGAAGTATTGATAGGTGACCATGTTGGATTTATCTATGCATTGAATGGAACAGATGGGAGTGTTGTATGGCAGATAGATGAGTTTGATGACATACATTCTTCTCCAGCTGTTGGCGACATTGATAACGATGGTGAAGCAGAAATAGTTTTCGCTACAATGGATGGTCACGTTATCGCAATTGATTCTCCACCTTTTCTGCAAATAGAAAAAGATGATTCTCCAGATTCAGTTGAAGTAGGAGATGAAATACATTATACAATCTATTATTCCAATGACGGCGGAATGCCATCTACAAATACAACAATAACGGATATTATTCCAAGTGAATGCAGTTATATAGATGCAACTCCTCCTCCAGATTTTATTTTAAATAATACATTAATATGGAACATTGGAACATTGATGGAAAAAGAGAATGGCACAATTTTGTTGAATGTAAGAGTTGATTATCCTCCAGATAATGGTGTCAACTACACAAATTATGTTAGTATAACCTGCGAGCAAAACATAAGTGATTATGATTTTGAGATAACAAATTATACTATAATAAATGCTGATTTATTTTTGTATAAGGATGACACACCAGATCCAGTGTATACTGGAGGATGGCTCACCTATATTCTCTATGTTGGCAATGACGGACAAGATACAGCATACAATGTCACTGTTACAGATATTCTTCCACAAGGAGTTACATATATAGTTGCTGTTCCTCCTCCTTCTTCGACAAATCCTTTAATCTGGAATTTTGGAGACAGGGCAGATGGATGGAGTCAGTATATCTACATTTATGTTCTGGTGGAAAAGACAGAAGGGAGTATTATGAACTATGCTAATATAACAAGCGATACATCAGATTTAAATCAAGCAAATAATGAAGATTGGGAATCAACAAATATAACCCCGCTGGCTGATTTATCAATAACAAAATCTGACAATCCAGATCCTGTTGACCCAGGAGAGTATTTGGAATATACATTAACAGTAACAAATAATGGTCCATCAAATGCAAGCAATGTTGTTATAAAAGATACTTTATCAAATAAGGTTACATTCAATTATGCAATTCCTCCACCAGATGGACACAGTGGTAATGTTTATTACTGGCAAGCTGGTTCTATGTTAGCAGGAGATTCTCGTAATATTACAATAAATGTCACTGTAAATAGTGGTGTAGCGGGAACAATTTTGAATATTGCAAACGTAACAAGTGATACACCAGATTTAAATCAAGCGAATAATGAGGATGAGGAAATAACCCATACTCAGGAGGAGGCAGATTTACAAATAACAAAATCTGACATGCCAGATCCAGTTATTGCAGGCAATTATTTGGAATACACGCTAACAATAACAAATCTTGGTCCAAGCGATGCAGAAAATGTTGTTGTTTATGATACTCTCCCATCAGGAGTTTCATTGAATTATGCAATTCCATCTGCATCAGGAAGTTATCCAACATATCATTGGAATTTGGGAACAATTTCTGCAGGAGATAGTGAAATAATAACAATAAATGTAAGTGTTGCAAGTGATACATCTGGCATAATATACA
>DRIF01000070.1 GCA_011052825.1 Thermoplasmatales archaeon | reverse complement strand
TACTTTGAGAGACATTTTTCTTACTTCCTTGCTTGATGTCTTTTTTTCCTTTACAAACAAAATAACAAAAACCGCAATTATTGCTGGAATAAAAGCAAGAAGAAAGATATTCCTGTACCCTAGAGATGGGAGAAGCAAGAAAGCAAGAACCGCTCCTGAAATTGAGCCAATGCCGTCCATGGCTCTTTGCAGTCCATAAGCTTTTCCTCTTACATTCTTCTCGCAGGATTCAGCCACAATAGCATCTCTCGGGGCCGTCCTTAATCCTTTGCCAATTCTCTCCACCACCCTGATAAAAAGGACAAATGGCCATGTGTAGGCAAGAGCGAATAATGGTTTTGTTACAGAAGAAAGAGAGTATCCGAGCAGTACAAAAGGCTTTCTCTTTTTGATTTTATCAGACCAGTAACCAGAAATGACTTTCAACAGGGAAGCAGTTGTTTCTGCAGCGCCCTCCACTATGCCAACCGCATAAGCACCGGCACCCAATGTAGTAGTTAAAAACAAAGGAATTAATGGAAAGACCATCTGGCTGCTTAAATCGGTGAAAAGACTCACAAAACCAAGAATGAAAATGTTTGTTGTAAGCCCCTTGAAAAATTTTTTTTTAAAGAAATTTTTGTCCATCACTTTATTCCTCCATAACTTCGTCAATAAGTTCCTTAATTTTCCTTTTGGCTTCTCTTAAGATTTTCTCTCCTTTTTTGGTGATTCTGTAATATCTTCTTACCTTGCCATCTACATTTTTTGATTCGCTAACTAAAAATCCTTCTTTTTCGAGAGAGTGCAGAATGGGATATAATGTGCCTGGGCTTATGTTGTATCCATGCCTTCTCAATTCCTCTATCATTTCAACCCCATATATGCTACTTTTACTTGCATGATAAAGGAGATGTATCCTGATAAATCCCAGAAAGAATTTTCTCTCTAACATATCATCAACTTTATTATCGTTTTTCGTTATCGTAATACGATATTAATATAAATATTTTTGCAAGATGAAATATCAATTGTAATATTCCAAATTATTTCATAACTCGGTTGATACAAAGTGAAAAAAATAAACGAATGGAAAATGAGTCCTAAAGAATCTGTGTTTACTCCATGGCATTTACTTTGCACCACAAATTTTATATATCTATTCCGATATATCGGAATAGATAGATATGAAGAGAGTTGGTACAACAACTCTGAGCATAATATGCAATAATGGCGTCATATTTGCATCAGAGCATCATGCAACAATGGATACATTCATAGCAAGTAAAACAGTAAAGAAAATTTACAAAATAGATGAGCACATTGAGATGGCAGTTTCGGGAGTAGTTGGGCATTCACAATATCTTTTAAGACAATTTACTGCAAAAATATATCTATATAGTCTAGAAAATGGATATAGAATTCCCTTAAAAGCTGCAGTAACTCTTTTATCCAATCTTTTGAGAGGAGAAAATGCCCCTTATTACGTCCAATTAATACTTGGAGGATGGAATGGGAATGAAGAAGATCTATGTTCTATTGATGATGTTGGAGGAATGATTGGCGATGAATATATTGTGGCTGGCTGTTCACAACATGCATATGGCGTTCTTGAAGATAGATACAAAAAAGATTTATCAATTGATGAAGGAATAGATATTATTTTGTCTGCGTTAAATGCAGTAACGAAAAGAGATTCGGCATCTGGTGATGGAATTGATATATCAATCATAGATAAGCAAGGATATAAAATTTTAGAAGAAGGTGTAATTAAAAATAGATTGCATATTTTGGAGGGTAACCATGGATAACATCAGCAGACCTCCAAGAGGATTTCTGAAGCATTTTATGCTAAAGTTAATTTCTGACAAACCGCGTTCAGGGTATGAAATAATGAATGTAATTGAAAAGATATCTGGAAAAAGACCGAGCGCAGGTTCAATATATCCTCTTCTTCAAGAACTGGAAGAAAAAGGATTCATCAAAGGTGAAACCAAGAATAAAAAAATAGAATACACAATTACAGAAGGAGGGAAAAAAGCGCTGGAAGAATTGGAGAAAAAACAAAAAGATATTCTGGGTAGTAGTATATCAAGCTTTCTCCGTACTTATTCAACTATTTTTGGAGATAAAGAAATAGAATTTGTTTCCAAACAGATGGATTTTTATAATAAAATCTCTAAATTTTCGATTCCTGAAAAGATATGGATTGAATTTTCACGCTTTCGAAGGGATTTTTTTGATTTGCTATTTTCCAGTCCAGATGAGGAAACAAAACTTTGGCTTGAGAAGATTTTAAGAAATGCAAATATAGAGTTGGAAGAGTTGAAAAAGAGGGTGAAAAATGGAATACGTGATAAGAACCCATGATTTGACGAAAAAATTTGGTAAATTTACTGCAGTTGATAGAATAAATATGGAAATTAAAAAAGGTGAAATATTTGGATTGCTGGGGCCAAATGGTGCAGGAAAGACAACAATTGTGAGAATGCTCTGTACTTTAACCCGCCCCACATCAGGCACAGCAACAATAGCAGGTTTTGATTTAATAAAAGAATCGAATCGTATCAGGGGGAAAATAGGTTTGGTATCTGATAAAATGATCATGTATGACAGAATGACTGGATGGGAAAATATCGTTTTCTTTGCCAAGTTTCACCATTTGTCTGAAGATGTCATAAAGGAGAGGGCAGAAAAACTGCTGCGAGCACTAGGTATGTGGGAATGGAGGAATCAGCAAATTCAATATTATTCAACTGGTATGAGGCAAAGAATTAATGTGGCAAGAGCCCTTATTAATGAGCCGGAAATATTGTTTCTTGATGAGCCATTACTTGGTTTGGATCCCCAAACGTGCAGGGTAATAAGAAATTTTATTAAAGATTTGAATAAGAAGGAAATTACAATAATACTTACCACACATGTGATGGAAGAAATAGAAAAGTTATGTCATAGAGTAGGAATTATAAATCATGGAAAACTCATTGATGTAGATACACCAGAGGACCTAAAGAAGAAAATACAAAAAGAAGATATATATGATATCTGGTTTAAAGAGGATATTCCCTCTAACTTTTTTAGCCTCATAGACAGTATTTCAAAAATTGAAAAAAGGAATGGATTCATGAGAGTATATGGTAATTCTGACGTATTAAGTGATGTAATCCATTTTTGTGCAAAGAAAAATTATCATATAAAAAAGATAAAACCTGTTGAGCCTACAATAGAAGATGTGTTTATTACTCTCACTGGAAAAAAGATTAGGGATAAAATAAGAGGGTGATAAAATATGAAAAATGTGATAAAAGATGGTTTTTTAATAGCATATAAAGATTTATTGACATTCTTTAGAAGTCCTGCTCGAACAATTGTATTTGTAATAATGCCCTTATTTATGATGATACTCACGGGTTACATCTTCCCATCAGAAAGTAGCCTTCATAATACAGATATTGCTGTAGCAAATGTGAATCAAGGTGAGATGAGTTTGCTCTTTACACACATACTTAAAGATAACATTGGCTTTAAGATAACCAATGCTACTAATTTAGAAGAAATAAAAGAAATGATAAAAGAAGGAAAAATAAGCGAGGGCATAGTTATTCCAGCCAATTTTACATATAATATTTCGCATCAGAAACAATCTCAAATTATCCTCATTACAGGCCAAACAAATCCCCAGATATCCATGCTTTTATCTTCTGTATTAGACAAGCTTGTTGAAAATATTTCTACCCAGATTGCTATTTCAAATATTAATAAATCAGTGGGAGACAAAGAAACATCCAAAGGAATAGTAAAACCGATTACCATAAAAACAGAAAGAATAGTGAATGCCGATCCTGACAACTATATAGAATTTATGGCTCCAGGACTTATCTCCATGATTGTGATGACAGGTGCAATGACGGGATTAGCATCTTCTATCTCACGGGAAAGGGAGAAAGGAACAATGGATGGTATAATGGTAGCACCAATTTCAAGATTCTCAGTTATTATAGGTAAATCAATATCTCAAAGTGTAAGAGCATTCATACAGGCAATGATAGTACTGATTCTCGCCATCGCTTTGTTTCATATAAAAATATTCGGTAGTATTGGATTAAGCTTGCTCATTCTCATCATAGGTATATTTAGTTTTATGGGTCTTGGTATATTAATCTCATCGATATCCAGTGAGCAGGAGACAGCATCTATGATTATGATGACCCTGATGTTCCCGATGCTATTTTTATCAGGCGTATTTTTTCCGATTCAACAGATGCCCCCTTTCATGCAAACCATATCAAAATTCTTGCCACTTACATATATGGCAGATGCTTTAAGAAGAGTGATGGTACTAGGGGTAGGCTTTGGACAAGTTGCTTTAAATGTTTATATTATGATGGCATATGGCATAATATTCACTATAGTAGCGGTTCCATTGTTTAGCAGGATGGTGAATGAATAAAAAACCTGGGCAAAATAATTTCCGACGTGTGAAAGTATAAATACGATTTTTTTCATACATATTATGGTAAAAAATGCGGTTTCAGAGATAGAAAAAGCATTAAAACAAAGGAAAAAGCCAGTTGAATTGCTGAATCTAATTTTTGCATTCCTCAATTTTAAAAAAGCAGAGGTAAAAATTTATAATCTGCTTTTAAAAAAATCCTTAACAATAAAAGAGATGAAAGAACAACTCGGCATATCAGAAAGAACAATCAGAAAATATTTAAAAAAACTGCATGAAGAAGGCTTTATTCAAAGGAAGGTGGATGAAAGTGAAAGACTTAGATATATCTACAGAGCTGTTTCATTGCAGGAAGCATGGAAACTGGTAAGGAAGAGGATAGAAAATATAATGGATGAAATCTCGCAAGTTATTGCAAAGAGTTTTAACTAATTTCTCTTCTTTTTCTTATCCTTGCCCATATTGCCAGTAGGGAAGGCAGAATGAATGTAGAGGAGATGAAACTGTAGAGTATCGTCAAAGCTGTTATTCCTCCAAATTGCTGCAAAGGTGGCATCAAAGCAAATACAAGCAAGCCAAAGCCGGCGATGGTGGTTGCGGCGGCGCCAAATAAAGCAGAGCCTGTATGTGCTATCGTATTTCTGCAGGCTTCATCTATATCCTTATCTTTTATTTCTTCAGCAAATCGATGGCTTATGTGAATGCCATATGTAACGCCCAAGCCTATTGTAAGGGACGCAATGCTTAAAGTCATTACATTGAGAGGTATGCCAAACAAATACATGCTTCCAAGTATCCATATAACACATAAAGCAACAGGAATAAGAGTTAGAACTCCAAGAATAGCTGATTTATCTTTTATATAAAATATTATTGCCAAAATTGCTAAACAGGAAATTAAAGTTGTGATTAATGAGCGAATCTGGCTTTCATTGATTAAATCCATAATTATTTTTGCCAAAATTTCACCCCCTGTTACAACCGCACTACCATTCAATGGTTTTATATCTTCTTTTAAATCATTGTATAATTCATCTACCCTCTCTTCTTTCCTCTCCGTATTGACTTCCACCCTTATAACAGCTTCATCGTAATAGCTACTTTTATGCAAGACCATTTTTGCATCCATTGGAGCATTTAAATAAAGCCAGCTGTAAAGAAGCGTAATATTTTCCTCACTTACGTTTTCCTTTGGTAACCCATTCTCAAAATATTTATTATAAAGAGTGGCAAAAGTTTCATTATATCTCAAATCTCCAAATCCTTGATAGCTTGCATAATCACTCATTAAAGAAAGAATAGACATTGCTTTTGCATTGCCATCAATCTTAACAACATATTCATCATCTTTCATATTGTAAATACATTGTGCCATCTTTCTAAGCGTATCTGGTTTAGCAACATTTTCTTTTACTAATATATATGCTTCCTCTGCAGTTCCACCTGCTATCTCAAATTCATCCATCATGAAGCGAAGATTTTTTGTTATTTCCAGCTTTTCTGGAAGGAAATCTTTTATATCAAAAGTCGTGGAAAGTTGCATGGCATAATACCCCATAAAAATGGTTGCTACTATTGTAACTGCAATAACTGTTTTTCCATGCTTTTCCAAGGCTACTGCTGCCTTTGCCATTGCTTTATTCAATGCATCTCCCTCCCTCTTTTCTTTACTTCCACGCATTTCTTTACTTCTATCCCTGAGATACTTGCAGGATGGCACAAAAAGAATCATTGTTATGAAGCTGGCAATAATGCCAACTGCCGCCAATATTCCAAACTCACCTAACAAATCAATTGGGGATGTTAAGTTTGAAAGAAAAGCTACAACAGTTGTTATTGTTGCAAGCAATAAACCCATTCCTATATGCTTTACCGTATTTTCAACTGCCTCTCCGCTGCTCTTGCTCTGTCTTTCCTCCCTATATCTCATTGTAAGATGGATTCCATAATCTATACCCAATCCAACAAGTAAAACAGGTATAGCAGTCGTTATTGGATTAAATGAATAGTGCATCGCCGCCCCAAATCCATACATCCATATTATTGCAAAGGCGAGAGCAAGCAAACTTACAAGCATATCAATAACATCTCTATAAATTATTGCCAATATAATTATAACCATCAATAAGGCCAATGGAAGCAATATTTTCATTGATTCATTATTTGCTTTCATTATTTCATCTACAACTATCTGTTCTCCCATAACATATGCATCTATTGCTGCATAATTCATGCTTTTTACAATTTCATCTAATCTTCTTTCTGTTTCCAATGCAAGCTTATCATCTTTTCCTATAGTATAGTTAAAACTAACTCTTATTATACTTCCTTTTGCTTTCAAATTGCTCAAATTAAAATCTTTTGTCAAGCTCATTGTAAACATTGCTTTTATATCGGCGGGAGCAAAAGGATTAGTTAAAAAATTTTTTATAACATTTTTTATCTGGCTATCATTCATCTGCTGTAATGCAGATATTTTTTCATCATATATTGGATTTTCTATTCCTTTTTGCTGCAAAACAGCTTGAGTTATTATGTCTGCTACACTTCCTATTGAATATGAAGGCATAAAAGGAGTATATAATTTTTGTTTTAGTGAGGAATTTGCTATGCTTTTTTCTATTTCAAGCATTTCCACCAGTGCATTTTTAGTGAGTAAATCTCCATTTTTTGCTTTGGTGAGTATTGTAACGTCGTATGTTGACGTGAAATTATTAGAAATCTCCTGATTTGCCCTCACTATTTCCAAATCAGGCAGAAAAGTTTCTTCACTGAATTCCTGTTCCAATCCAAATTTGGCTACGCTTGCCATGGATGCAATAGTGATTACTAAAACGATTCCTATAGCCATTAAAGGATGTTTGACAATTGCTCTTCCCAGTTTTTTTAGCATGTTTGTGGTATTGCAAACCCTTATTTAAAATTTTATGAAAAACATTAAATACATGATTTTTCATTATTTTCATGGAAGACATGGATTTTTATGGAAGTGTTACAGTTGGTGAGCGTGGTCAAATAGTTTTGCCAAGCAAACTCAGAAAAAAATTTGGTATAAAAGCAGGAGACAAAATTCTTGTTTTGGGAAGGAAGGCATATGAAAAATGGGGTATTTTTCTTGTTAAAGCAGAAATACTTGCACAAATAATGGAAGAATGGGAGAAAAAAATAAAAAAGAGTTTGGAAAAAATGAAGGAATGAAAATCATTGTTTTTCTGTTGATTCTGTTAAAAGTGTAACATTGCCAGGCGTGAAAAATCCATCAAAATCGTCATATCTTTGAATATATTCATTAACTAATAGTGTATTTTTAGAAGGAAATGAAAAAGTTTGTTTAATTCCTTCTTTTTTAGAACCAACAAGTTCAATTAAAAAATTCATTCCATCTTTTTTTAGATTATAAAAAGTATCCTCTATTTTTTCTGTACGAAATGCAATATGATGAACTCTTGTCCCATAATTATGAATGAATTTTTCTGTTGGACCAGAAATTTCATCATTTACATATGGAGATATGCCAGAGGTAAAAACCATTGCGAAATCTTTTGATGACAACCGTGCAACATTTGTGATTGAATTGAATATTTTTACATATATTGCAAAGTCAAAATTATAATTCGTCAATTCCATAAATTCAATTATTGCATTATCTCTATCTCCTGCTCTAACTCTTGTCGCGGAATGATCAAGTTCTTTTACATTCCTTAAATAATCTTTTTTTGGAGGGAAATTCCATTTTAAAAAATTATCTTCAGAAGATGAATATGATTTTTTGTTATGCCATTCAACAAATCCAATTGAATTGCCAGTATATTTTGAAGGTTGTGTTTGTATGAAGGAGTATCCATCTTTATGTATCACATCTCCTGTCATGAAATCTATTCCTCTTTCTTTCTGGATTGAGACATATTTTCCAATGTTATCTGTTCTGAAAACAAAGGTTTCAAGGCGTATATTTGGAAGATGTTTTGTTTTTGGAAATATATTTTGCTTCATAAATGGATTTTTCCCCTTTCTATATCTTATCAAAAAATCAGGTGCATCATCTGATTTCAAAACAGATGTTATAAATTCATCATCTTCAAAAGTTTCTTTATATTCCAGTCCTGTTATATTCAGCAGTTCATTGACTGTCTCCTTATGCATTTCTTCTTCAGTGTTTATTATAACAAATTCAAGACCTTTCACCAATCCTTCAAGTCCACTTTTTTTCCTCTCATCAATTATTTTTGGAACAATCTCCTTCAAATATTCATCGCTGTTTTTAAAATTATATACATTTTGTCCTTTCATATTACAAACAGGACATTTTTCTTCCTCTGTTTTATAAACTGCCTTACAATTTCCACAAACAATTTTTTTCATAATTTCACTCAAACCCCTTTTTATCAACATCTCTCGATGCAATTATATTCACACCTGTCCCCAGAATGTTTTTTATTATAACATCTCCACGTCTAACAGGAGCTTCCACCTCCACTTTTGATATTTCAGAAATGCATCTTTTTATAATATTTTTTGGTAATCCCTTTTCACTTCTGACGGGCAGGAGTTTTTGTCTACCATTTTTTATGAAAACTGTTGTTGTCAAAATTCTCTCAGGATTTTTTATTTCATTTATTGCATATTCCTCTCCTCTTTTGCATATGTTACCATTCACTTTGCCATTTTCAACTTTAATTTTGCATCCAAGAGGGCATTTTATGCATATTATTCTATTCATCTCCAATCACATCAATTCTTAATTGCTTGGCACTTCTTTCATAAATTAATGAGGAATGGATTTCAACTTTAATCATTTCAGAAGGTGTTACAACTCTCTCCCTTCTTTCAAATATTACATCATTTTCATCTGAAATTTTTATTGAAACATTCTTTTCTTCTTTTACAACTCTAAAATAAAATGTTATTTTGTCAAAATCCTTCCTTCTCAAAATTTGTGGCACGACATATCTCACATTCTTTCCAGGAATAACCCTAATTTCCTCATTGTGTGCATATCCTTTTCTTATATATTTCAATGCGCCTTCCCCCGCCCTCTCTGCAGAAATTGTTACATCATCAACTATGTCGTGTACATGAACAACATTTCCACATGCAAATATTCCTGGAACAGAAGTTTCCATTCCTTCATCAACTATCACTCCAAGAGTTCTCTTATCAATATCCAGACCAATTTTTTTTGAAAGCTCATTTTCTGGAATTAAGCCAACAGCAAGTATCAGGCAATCACATGGAATGAAACGTTCGCTACCTTTCACTGGCTTTAATTTTTCATCAACTCTTGCAACAGTTACACCATCCAATCTTTTTCTTCCTGAAATATTTATAACAGTGTGTGAAAGATGCAGAGGAATTCCATAATCTTCAAGGCATTGAACAACGTTTCTTATTAACCCCCCCGGAAATGGCATAATTTCATATACTCCTTCAACATAAGCTCCCTCCAGTGCGAAACGGCGAGCCATTATCAAGCCAACATCCCCAGAACCAAGAATAACAACCCTTTTTCCAGGCATCAGAGCTTCAACATTTATTAAACGTTGAGCGGTTCCAGCTGTATATATGCCAGCGGGTCTTGTTCCAGGTATGAGAATCTGATTTCTTGTTCTCTCCCTGCATCCCATTGCAAGTATTATTGCTTTTGCCTTTATCTCCAGAATTCCATCTGGATTTGATGCAATTATTTTTTTATTTTCATCTATACTCAAAACGGTTGTATCTGTTCTGACATCAACTTCTTTCTCCTCAATTTCATTTATGAAATGCTGTGCATATTCAGGACCTGTCACACTTCGGTTGAAAATGAAATTTCCAAATCCATCATGAATGCACTGAGGAAGTATTCCTCCAAGTTCTTCATTCCTTTCCAGAATAATTACATCTGCATTTTCTGATGCCTTCAGAGCTGATGCCATCCCAGCTGGTCCTCCTCCGATCACAGCAATATCCTTTTCAATCATTTTTCTCCTCCAAAAAACATTTTGCCCTCCCTGCAAAAAGATTAGAATCCTTACCATCTTTAACAATTTTTTCTGGGGGAATTCCTGTTTCCCTCGAAATTATTGACACAATTCTCGGCAGACAGAATGCTCCCTGACACCTCCCCATCCCAGCTCTTGTTCTTCTTTTTATTGCATCTACGCTAAAAGCAGGTATTTTTCCATGTATTGCATCAACTATCTCCGCCTCGCTCACTTCCTCGCATCTGCAAACTATCCTTCCGTAAAGGGCATTTTTTTCAACCAATCTCTTCTTTTCCTCTATGTTAAGCTCCCTAAAATGAATCCTCTGCCTCCCATATGGATTAAAATTCTTCTTTCTTTTCATGAAAAGTCCTTCATTTTTTAATATTCTCACAACCATCTCAGCTATTGCAGGAGAAGCAGCCAGTCCAGGCGATTGTATGCCTGCAACATGTATGAATCCTTTAACTTTTTTAGATGCTTCTATGAAAAAATCTTCTGTGAATGTTGACGCTCTAACTCCTGCAAAATATGCAATAACCTTATTTTTTGGAAAATTTGGCAAGAGATGGCTGTAGTATTTAAGTATATGTTCTATTTCCTCTGCAGTAACAGATGTATCTTCCTTGTCTTCAACTTCAACAATTGTTGGACCCCATTGAATGTTTCCATCAACAGTAAGCATTATTCCCCCTCCCTTATAATGTTCAACTCTGGGAAATTTAAGAAATGTTATTGAATGATTTATGTAGTTTCCTGTTTCTTTATCAAATATAATCGTTGATCCTTTTTTTGGATGAATCGTATATTCTCTTACGCCAGCCATTTCAGCAATTTCATCAGCATATAAGCCTGCAGAATTTACTATGAAATTTGTTTTTATGAATCCCCTATCTGTTAGAACAGATTTCACTCTTCCATTTTCAACATCTATTCCAACGACTTCAGTATTCAATAATAAATCAACTCCATTTTCAACAGCATTTTCTGCAAGGGCAATTGTTAGCAGATATGGGCATGTTATGCCATAGGTTGGTGAATAAACCCCAGAAATTACATCTCTGGTTAAATTTGGTTCTTTTTCCAGCAGTTTTTTTCTCCCAATCTTCTCCATAAAAATTCCAAGCTTTTTTCCCCTTCTTATTAAAATAAATGGGATTATAAATCTGCATATAAAATTTGAAATGAATGAAGGAATTTTATAATTTGATAAAGTTTCTTTTGTTGTGAGAATTAGCATTCCGCATTTTTTGTATGGTATGTTGAGTTCCTGAGAAATTTTATCAAACATTTTATGTCCTTTTACACACAACTTCTGCTTCAATGTTCCCATTTTTTCTCCTATACCAGTATGAACCATTGCATTGTTTGCTTTAGTTGTTCCACATGCAACATCCTCAGCTTTTTCAAGTAGTATTATTTTTAAATTATATTTTGATAGCTCTCTTGCGATAAAACATCCAACAACTCCCGCTCCAATTATAACAACATCTGCCTCTCCTATTTTCTCATTTCTGCCTTTTTTCCTTTCCCGCCTTTTTTTACCTGGGTAATCAACATTGTTTACAACTCCTCTCACACCTTTTATTTTTCCTGTTAATGAACCAATTTTTAAAAAATCCTCCCATAAATTAACTCTGCCAGTTAAATAAACAACTCTATCCTCCACTTTTATCTCTACATTATCAAATCCATTCTTTTTTGCAACTTTTACTGCCTTCTTTAATATTTTTTTATCACTCAGTTTTTTCCTTTCCAAAATACCACACCACATACATCAAAAATTCAGGATTCAGAAGATGTGTGCCACAGCATAGCTCTTCATTCAGCATCATACAGGACATTTCTCATTAAACACATGAATGTATAAAAAAATAGTGATGTTAAATTAAATTTCTGGCAAATTCTCTTGCATTATTTAAATCATTTTCATCTGGTTTTCCCTTGTTTATTCCCTTAATATATTTTAAAGGACCATATGTATCAAATCCTCTGCAAGAAAATTCTCCAATTATTTTGAATCCTTTTTGTTTAAGTTTTCTTTTTATTGTCATATGGCATAGCCATATTGGAAATGCTCCTTTGGTTGAAAAAATAAAAGCCATTTTATCAACTACAGGTAGTTTATCTATAATTTTTAATAGAGAGGGGTGATGCTTCATAAAATAAATTCCAGAACCAAATCCAATTAAATCATATGAGAGTATATTTTCAATTTTTACTTCCTCAGGTTTAACCATCTCAGCATTCATAACTTCTGCAATTTCATTTGCAATTCTCTCTGTATTTCTGTGATGAAAGGAAACATATATTATAAGAGTCTTCATTTTATCAAACTGTAATTCAAAATTAAAATTATATTTTTGGATTAAAACATGAAATAATCTCTTCAGAAATATTATGAATTAAATTTCAAACTTTATTTCAAATCTTAGGCTTTTTAAAAACTCATACTAAAAGCAAGGCAATTATGCCTGTTAAAAAAATTCCATCGAATGTACCTGCTCCTCCTATGCTTGCTACTCCTCCCATTTTCTCTATTTTACTCAAATTTAATATATCAGCTCTATCAAGGTTCCGAGAGTTCCAGATGTGTATGCAATAACTGCAGGATTTCCTCCCATAAAAATTCCAAGCAATGCTGAAATGAGTGGTGGAATGAGAGCAGGCATTGCTATTCCAATTCCTCTAACTGGCTTTGCAAAAAAATAGCATATGGCAAAGAAAATAAATAAATATTTTGTTAGGAAGGTGTAATTATTTTTAAATACAACTCGAAGAATTTCATAAAATGATATTGTAATAGGTATTATAGCTCCTCCAAAGTTCACTGTAATTGCTGCCTTTTTTATATGGGGCATATTGTATTTTATTCCCCAGAAAGTTATTTGAGGTGGATAGAGATACTCACTTTCAGCCTCTTTTACAGGAATATTTATTGTGCTTCTAATAAGAGAGAAAAAATATGGAATAAGCAATTAATGGAGGAATTCTGAGTCTGGAGAATGCGAGAGGAATCCCAAAGATGAAAAGGAATATAATCTCTCATATTTCCCAGTATTCTCTTTGAACTTCTTTTATTTCATTTATAACTTCATTGCATTCCCTCCCATCCGCATAATCGTCAAATTCAACAGGCATGCTACACATATGACTTATCTCAACTGCAATTCCTTTTGGCAGATAATCCAGATTATAACCTCCCTCCAGACAGCAGACAATTCTTTTCTGTATTTTTCTAAATGCAGATATTATTTTTCCATAAAAATTTACTGTTAGTTGAAGCCCTCCCAAATAATCTGCATGATGGCTGTCAAAACCAGCAGATATTAAAATAAGGTCAGGTGAAAACTGCTTTGCAACAGGAATGAAAATTTCTTCCATAATTTTTTCAATGCATTTCTCCCCACATTTATAGGGAAGAGGAGCATTTATAGTATATCCCTCTCCTCTTCCTTTCCCAACTTCATTTATCCTTCCTGTTCCTGGATAGTGAGGGTACAAATGAAATGATTGATATAATACATCATCCCTTTCATAAAAAATTTCCTGAGTTCCATTTCCATGATGAACGTCATGATCAAATATGAGAACTTTTTTGTTTTTTTCTGAAAATAACTCTGCCGAAATTGCAACATTATTGAAAAGACAGAAACCCATTGATTTTTTAGGTGTTGCATGGTGTCCGGGAGGGCGTATAAGAGCAAATGTTGCATCATTTCTTTTTATGCTTTCTTTCATTGCCTTTATTGCGCCTCCTGCAGACAATTTTGCCACTTCATATGAATATTCATTTGTATATGTATCCATGTCGAGCCATCCAATCTCTTTTGCTCTCTCAACCATCTGGATTGTATGAACTTTGCATATTTCTTCCTCACTTGCCTTCAATGGTTCAACAAATTCAATTTTCTCATAAAATGGCATCTTTTTTAGAAACTCAATTGTTGAAATAATTCTCTGTGCATTTTCTGGATGACTTTTGTTGTCATGCAAAAGATATTTATCAGAATAAACTACAACAACCATAAATAAGAAATAGGAAAATATTATTTATATTTTGGAAAAAATACAAAAATGCTACATGCTGTCATCAAACAAAATAGAAAGGTTTATAAATAGGATATTATTTTTATTACGATTGGGGAGGGGGTTGAGTTGCCTCCACTATGTTGATTTTCTTTTTTTACCCTCCCCCAAGCATTTTTATAATGTTTTCTTTTTAAAAAACATGTTCAAAATATTTGACCACACTGCAGATATTGGAATAGAAGCTTTTGGTGAAACATTAGAGGAAGCTTTTGAAGAAACTGCAAGAGGAATGTTTGCAATAATAACAGATGGAAGCAAAATAGAAAAAAAGGAGAAAAGAAAAATAGAAATTCCTTTTGAAGGTGATGAGGAAATTTTGCTTGTTGATTGGCTCTCTGAACTTATTTACATTCATGATGTTGAAACGCTTGTTTTTGGTGATTTTGATGTTAAAATAAATGATGTTTTGACTGCATATGCATATGGAGAAAAATATGATAGGAATAAACATAAATACGGCGTCGAGATAAAGGCGGTGACATATCATATGCTTGAAATAAAAAGAAATAAAAAAGGGGTTACCATTAAAGTATTATTTGATATATAGAGAAAGGTGAAAAAAATGTGGAATGGTCCATTAATTAAAATTGATGAATACAGATACAAAATACCTGAGAGTTATAAAGGCAAGGGAAACAATCTGAAAATGAGAGTTCCTGCAATAATATATGCAAGCGAAGAAATGCTTCCTTCAATAAAGAAAGATGATGCACCTGAACAAACTGCAAACGTTGCGACTCTTCCAGGTATAATTGAAAAATCAATGGCAATGCCCGATATACACTGGGGATATGGATTTCCAATAGGAGGTGTTGCAGCAACAGATGCTGAAGAAGGCGTCATATCTCCAGGTGGCGTTGGCTTTGATATAAACTGTGGCGTTCGCCTAGTAAGAACAAACTTGAGTATAGAAGATTTGGATAGGAAAAAAATAAAGGAGTTGGTTGACGAGTTATTCAGAAATGTTCCATCTGGCGTTGGGAGTAAGGCGAAGGTAAGGCTCAATATGTCACAGCTGGAAGACGTTCTTCATATGGGAGCCAAATGGGCTATTGAAAATGGATATGGATGGGAGGAGGATTTGGAGTATCTGGAGGAGAATGGATGCATGGAAATTGCAGATGCAAGCCATGTATCAGAGAAGGCAAAGGAAAGAGGGAAATCGCAGGTTGGTTCTCTTGGAGCAGGCAATCATTTTCTTGAGATACAGAAGGTGGCAGAAGTTTTTGATAAAGATTCAGCAAAAGTTTATGGAATAAAGGAGGGGCAAATAGTTGTTATGATTCATACTGGTTCAAGAGGATGCGGACATCAAATATGTACAGACCATCTTCGCGTTCTTGAAAATGCAGTTAAAAAATATAATATCAGTTTGCCTGACCGTCAGCTTGCATGTGCTCCTGTCAAAAGCAGAGAAGGAGAAAACTATTTCAAGGCAATGGCATGCGCTGCAAATTTTGCATGGGCAAATAGGCAGATGATTGTTCACTGGGTTAGGCAGTCATTTGAAAATGTACTGAAGATGTCTGCAGAAGAAATTGGAATGCATATAGTTTATGATGTTTGCCACAACATTGCGAAGCTGGAGGAACATGAAGTGAATGGCAAAAAAATGATGATGTATGTTCACAGAAAAGGGGCAACACGTTCCTTTGGAAAGAGCAGGAAAGAGATTCCATCAAAATACAGAAATGTTGGACAGCCAGTTTTGATACCTGGAGATATGGGAACAGAAAGCTATTTGCTAAGAGGAACTGATGAAGCTGAAGAAACTTTTGGTTCAACATGTCATGGAGCAGGAAGAGTAATGTCAAGGGCTGAAGCAAAGAGAAGATGGCGCGGGCAGGAAATAGCAAGAAATCTTGAAAGGAAGGGAATATATGCTCATGCTGCAAGCTGGAGCGTTATGGCAGAGGAAAATCCAGATGCATATAAAGATGTAAGTCAGGTTGTTAATTCAGCTCATGGAGCTGGATTGTCATTAAAGGTTGCAAGAATGATTCCCTTAGGTGTGGTAAAAGGATGATAGAAATAATTACAGATATTATAATATGTATTGTATTTGCAATAATTGCATTAAAATTCCAAATTCTTGATTCTGGTGGAACAATTTTTGCAGTTATAATAGGAGCACTAATTTTATTTACAAAAGGTTTAAGCTGGTTTGCAGTGCTTCTCATTTTTTTAATTCTTGGAGCTGTTGCAACAAAATATAAAAGAAATTTTAAGAGGAAGAGATTGCATGAAAGACCAGCAAGGAGGGCAATGAATGTTATTGCAAATGGTCTCATACCAGCAGTAATGGCTGTATTCTCCATCAGATACGATTTTTCAGTTCCCTTTATAGCTTCAATTTCTGTTGCAATGGCAGATACATTTGCCTCTGAATTGGGAGTTCTCTCAGACAATGCATATTTAATAACAAATCTCAAAAGAATGGAACCAGGAACAAATGGAGCAGTGTCACTGCTTGGAGAAATTGTTTCAGTAATTGGGGCTTCAGTAATCTCAATTTCAGGATATTTTCTTCTAAAATTAACATTATATGAGACAATTTTATGCATAATACTGGGAATTTTTGGCTGTCATATTGATTCACTTCTTGGAGCAACTTTTCAGGGGAAATATAAGGGGAGTATAAATGGAGAAGATACAATTCTCACAAATAGTGATGTAAACTTGATATCAGTTTCTATAGCAACCTTAATTGCCTTTATAGTTATAGAGGTTATATAACTATTTATACAATCTTCCAGAAATTGCCTTCCCAGCGACACGTAACATGCAAATTGATATTTCTTTTGTTGCTTTAAGCATAGATATCTCTTTTGATTTTATTGCATGAAATGGGCATGCTTCCATGCAAATCATGCACGCCCTACATTTTTTATAATCAATTTTTATTTCATCGTTGATTGCATTATATGGACATACATCAATGCATTTTTTGCATTTTTTGCATTTTGAAGTTATATATGGTTGAGTTTTCATCAGTTTCATTACAGTTTTATATGCCCTTTCCTCTTCAGTTGTTCCCTTCAATTTTGCTGTAAAATCCATTCCAAAATCAAATAGTTTGTATTTAACCCTCTTTAAATTTGAGAAGGGATATTTGAATTTTCTTCTGATTTTATCTATATTTTCTCCATAAATTTTTATATCCTCTATTTCTCCAATGCCCCTCTCCCAAGCCATTTTTATATGAGCAACTTCATAGGGATCTATTCCCATTATTCTGCGTGCTGTTGCATCTGCAGAAACAACATCTCTGCTTGCTATAACCAAATCCATTTTTATTGCATTTCCTCCAACAGGGCCTTCTCCTTCCTGAGCGTAGCTGGCGTCTATGACTGTTAAATATGGAGGAAAAACTGTATTTATGTCAACTATTCCAACATGTAGCATTTTCATTCCTTTTTCATGTAATTTTATTTTCTCATTTTTATACTGTATTCCCTTCATATTTTTCATTCCAAGAGTTACACCTGTTATGACATGAGTTTTCATAACTGGAACGGAGATTATTTTATCAAATTTTTTTAAATCCTCTGCAACAACTATTTCATCAACAAAATCTCCGTCAACTGGAATGTTTATTGGCTTGCATCTATTGAAATCAATAAATTTTACGTTTCTATTCTCACAAACTTTTTTCAAACCACTTTTCTCATAAACTTTCAGCGTGTCACATCCAACCATTGAACTTTCTCCAACAAATGGCTCTCCTCCATGATTTCTTACAATGTCTATGAGCGCTTTCACAATTTCAGGGTTTGTGCATGCATGTCTGTGAGGAGAGACATCTAAAGTCAGATTTGGTTTTATCAGAATTTTTCCATTTAAATCAGCATCCAGCTTTTCAACTGCTGAAAAAGTTGCATCATATATATTCTCGTTTTTTATTACAGATACATAACTTGTCATGTGTAAAGGTGTTATGTTTTTTAACAATATAAATTTTCACTTACTTCTTTTTCCATGAATCATTAAAACATTATAATATTCAACCTTTTTTTCATGAAAGGGAAAAGAAGCTTTTATTGGAAATCTGTAGTTTTTTTCCTCAATTATTTTCCATCCTCTGCTTTCAACTAATTTTTTTATAAAATTTGCACTTTCTTTTAAATGCAATGAATAAAAAGCATTGCTTATCTCCATTGCTTTTTTTATAAAAATTCTGTCTGCTTTCCTGTTTGAATATTGAGCGCCAAAAGGTGGATTCATTATAACAACATCTCCTTTTTCATCAAATTCTTCAATATCCATTGAAATAAATTCAACATGAACATTGAATTTTTTTGCCTCTCTTTTTGCCATTTCAATCATCTCATCATCGATATCTATGCCAACAACTCTTTTTGCA
Organism: Thermoplasmatales archaeon; assembly: GCA_011052825.1. GTDB lineage: Archaea > Thermoplasmatota > E2 > UBA202 > JdFR-43 > DRIF01. The sequence goes on along the minus strand of DRIF01000070.1, from coordinate 492 downwards.
TTTAGGAGTGAACAACCTATCGAAAAAATTCCTGTTCCACATCCCAAATCTATAACAAATTTTCCTTCAATATCTCCATTATAATATGCCTTCCATAAAATATCTGATGCAATTGATGCAGGAGTTGAATATTGCTCTAGTTCAACCTTTATTTTTTCTGGCTGTTTAATTTTCTGAAGAGTTATTTCAAGCTCTTTCTTTTTCACATTTTTTATTTAAGCTCAATATAAAAATATGTTGAGGAATAGCGGAAAATATTTTTATAAACCATATCCCCCTCTTCACATTTTTATATTAAAAATCTTTTATGTATGTGGGAAAGGTTGGCGTGACAAATCTGCCCTTGCATTATGGAAAAGCTCCAAAATGGCTATTTTATAGAATGGTCAAGATGGCTGATGCAATTTCAGGCATAATAGTATATGAATATGGAGAGGAAAAATTTCTGGAGTTTATTTCAAATCCCTACTGGTTTCAGGCATTCTCATGTGT
>DRIF01000069.1 GCA_011052825.1 Thermoplasmatales archaeon | reverse complement strand
TTGCAAACTTCAGTTATATGCCATTAAATCCAACAACTGCAGATTTAATTCAATTCACCAGTTCTTCTTATGATTCAGATGGTTATATTGTAAATTATACATGGGATTTTGGAGATGGAAGCTTTGCATATGGAGAGAGTGCAACTCATCAATATTCAGATGATGGAATTTATAATGTTGTTTTGGTTGTAAGAGATGATGATGGAGCTACAGATAGCATAACTAAACAAATAAATGTTTCAAATGTTCCTCCTCATGCAATTACAAATGGTCCATACTATGCCTATGTAAATGAAAGCATTTTATTCAATGCTAGCATGAGTTATGATTCAGATGGTTATATTGTAAATTATACATGGGATTTTGGAGATGGAAGCTCTGCATATGGAATGGTGGTAAATCATGAGTATAATGCTGAGGGCAATTATACAGTTGTTCTAACCATTACAGATGATGATAACTCTTCATCAATAAATATAACATATGCTTTAATTTCTGTCCTAAACATTCCTCCTGTTGCAAACTTCAGTTATGTGCCATTAAATCCAACAACTGCAGATTTAATTCAATTCACCAGTTCTTCTTATGATTCAGATGGTTATATTGTAAATTATACATGGGATTTTGGAGATGGAAGCTTTGCATATGGAGAGAGTGCAACTCATCAATATTCAGATGATGGAATTTATAATGTTACTTTAACTGTAACAGACAATGATGGAGTAAAATCAGTAATAATAAAGGAGATTGCAGTTAATTCAACAAACAATCCACCATATGAACCATCTAATCCTTATCCAGAAAATGGACAGATCGATGTTGGATTAAACACAGAATTGAATGTGAAAGTTTTTGACCCAGATAATGACATTATGAATGTGTATTTTTATAACGCAGATGATTTAAGTTTAATTGGAGAAGTCAAAAGTGTTTTATCAGGTAAAAATGCAAGCATTTTATGGAAAAATTTGCAATATGAAACTATATATCAGTGGTATGTTGTAGTTAGCGATGGTGAAAATAATGTTACTTCTCCAATATGGCACTTTGTAACAAAATCTGATACTCCTCCATCAAAGCCTATCATAAATGGGGCTGGAGTTGGCTATGTTGGCTCATATTCTACATTTTATGCTGTCTCAACAGATTCTGATGGAGATAAAATAAGATATGGATTTGATTGGGATAATGATGGTGCTGTAGATGAGTGGACTTCTTTATATTCTTCAGGGGAAACAGCAACCAAAAGCCATTCTTGGAATAGTGTTGGCAGATATTATATAAAGGTGAAAGCAAGAGATGAGTACGGAAAAGAAAGTCAATGGAGTGATGTATGGCAAATTGATATTGAGGAGTATGTCTCTCCACAAAATCATCTTCCTATAGTTTCAATAACATTTCCTACAGATGGAGCAATAGTTTCAGGAGAAGTTCTAATTTATGGTACCGCAGAAGATGAGGATGGAAATTCCACATTGCAAAAAGTAGAAATAAAAATAGATGATGGAGAATGGGTTTATGCAGGAAAAATTTCATGGAACTATTCGTGGAATACAAATAGCGTTGAAAATGGAATACACATTATATATGTAAGAGGATATGATGGTATAGATTACAGCAACATTGTCTCAGTAAATGTTGAAGTTAGTAATTTTAAAAATTGTCCTCCTGTCGTTAAAATAAATGAGTCTCTAAATGGAAGTGTTGTTTATGGAGAAGCGATTATAGAAGGCACAGCATGGGATAAAGATGGAAATGAAAGTTTATTAAAGGTTGAGATAAAAATAGATGATGGAAAATGGTTTTCTGTAAATGGAAAAGAAAAATGGAATTATACATTGAATACATTAAAGTATCAAAACGGGAAACATATCATATACGCACGTTCTTATGATGGACATTCATACAGCAATCTATCCTATATAGAAATTTATTTCAAAAATGAAGAAGAAAAAAATAAAATCCCTTATCGCATCATTATTCCTTTTTTAATACTTGGAATCGCATCTGTAATTGCTCTAATTTACATAAAGAGGAGGAGATAGTATGTATAAAATCGTAAAATTATTTAATGAGGTGCAATTATAACATGATGAATAATAAAGGACAGGTTGGAATAATAGTTGCAATATTGGTTGTAACTCTTTTGATATCTGTGCTGGTTGTAGTTCAAGTTTATTATATTCCAAAATGGATGAAGGAGAGGGAGGCAGAGCATATGGATACTGTTGCGAACCAATTTGCAGAATTGAAATATTCTCTTGATTTAGAATCTGCAGAGAGAAGTTCAGCCCCGTTAACAAATTCAATCACTTTAGGAAGTAAGGAACTCCCCTATTTTGTTTCTTCTCGTGCATTTGGCTCTCTCCAGATTTTATCATCTGATTTGAGCAATTTCAGTATTTCGGTAAGTGGAAATGGAATGACATCTTCTTTAACTACTGTTAATGGAAACAGTGGAAATCCAGCCTACTATGTAATTTCTATAAGCTCATTTGAACTTGTTATAGACAGTGTTGAAAGTGGGGATTTTTACAATGCAACTTTTTATACAATAACAAACAATGTTACTGAAAATATATCAAAAATTTATGTAAAAGTTGGAAATTTTTATGATGACATGCTTGAGATAAATCTTACAATTATAAATAGAAGCCAAACAATATTTAATCAAACAGTGGCTGTTGGATTGAGGGAGGGAAGCAGTTATACAATAAATCTGTTAAATGAAGATTATAAATTTTCAACTCGAATTCTTCCATCTATTCCTGCGCCATTCAACATTTCATTTAATACCTCCTCAAATGGGAATTTCAATATCATTTGCTATAAATACACTTCTGGGAGTATAAGCTATTCAAATTCATTTGGGAAAATAAAGTATGAAGCAGATAACGCCTATTTTGTTGACCAGCATTACATTTATGAAGGAGGAGCTGTTATCTTAAGCCAGAGTGCAGGAAATTCTTTAATCTATCCCCCTCTATTTTCATTTTCAAATTCAACAAGAATATTAAATATAACTCTCATAAATATAGTGGGAATAACTGGAAAAACTGGAGTCAGTGGATATGGAACTTATTCGATAAGAACAAACTATTCTCATTTCACCAGCTATAGATGTTATGGATACAGTTTAACCATAAATATAACAACAGACTATACAGATGCATGGTATAAATATCTTTCAGATGAAATGGAAAGAGGTGGTCTTTCAGATTATAACATAACTTCAGGAGATAGCACAGTTTCAATTGAAATCAGCGATATTACTCTCATCCTCAATATACCTGTAATATACGCTCAGGTAGGTCCGGGATGGATTACATAGCCACTTCTTCAATAATGTCCAATCTTTCCAACAATCTCTTTTTTTCCTTGCCCTCTGCCAAGGCATGCTCAAGAACTTCTTTTAAAGTTGAAACTGGTATTACCTCTACCTTATCCTTATATTCGTCTTCTATTAAGACATCTTGAAGATTTGCGTTCGGAATCAAAACTTTCTTTATGCCTGCTTTTGCAGCTGCCTCAATTTTTGCAGTTACCCCACCAACTGGGAGAACTGTTCCATGTATGCTCAAAGAACCTGTCATTGCAACATTTTGGCTTACTGGAGCTCTTTCCATTGCAGAAATAACTGCAGTTGCAACAGATATTGAAGCAGAGTCTCCTTCAACACCTTCATATGTTCCTATGAATTGAATATGTATGTCCTTCTGAGAAATATCCTCTCCCATATATTTTTTTATTATTGCAGATACATTCTGAACAGCTTCCTTTGCTATAACTCCAAGTTTTCCAGTTGCTATAACTTTTCCCTCAGCTTTTGAGCCAGCTGGCGTAACCTCAGCAACAATTGGTAAAACAAGTCCTGAATATTCACTTAAAGATGGGTCAGCTGACATTACAGCAAGACCATTTACTGTTCCGATTCTTTCCCCCTCTACTTCAAAATATCTGTAAGTTTTCTTCCTGTCTATGTATAAATCTGCTACCTGATGTTCTAAACTTCTCGCAATTTTTTTTGCTCTCAAAACATGTTTTGATGTAACAATTTTATCTCCCTCATTTTTTGCTATATCACCTGCAACTCTTATTAATCCTCCAAGCTCTCTCAACCTCAGAGAAAGTTTTCCTTTTCTTCCAGCTCTTCTCTGTGCTTCTCTTATAACCTCAATAACTGCCTTTTTGTCAAAATGAGGTATTCTTCCATCTTTTGCAACTTCCTGAGCGACAAATCTTATCAATTTTTTCCTATTTTCATCATTGTCATCCATCTCATTGTTCATGTAAATTTCATATCCATAACCTCTTATCCTGCTTCGCAACGCAGGATGCATTCCAGCAACAGCGTCCAAATTGCCAGCACAAACCAGAATGAAATCGCATGGAACAGGTTCAGTTTTAACCATTGCCCCAGCACTCCTCTCTGACTGCCCAGTTATAGAAAATTTCTTTTCCTGTATTGCAGTCAACAAATGCTGTTGAGATGGCAGACTCAGAGTATTAATCTCGTCAATATAAAGAACTCCTTTATGAGCACGATGAATTGCCCCAGCTTCAACTCTTAAATGGGGCGGTGTTTCAAGTCCACCAGCTTGAAATGGATCATGGCGAACATCTCCAAGAAGAGCACCTGAATGGGCGGCAGTTGCATCTATAAATGGAGGAGAATCGTTTTTATCATGAGAGACAAGCAGTTTTGGTATATTTGCTTCTTCTTTTCTCTGAATTACACTCCCTCTTCCTGCAATCAGATAAATCATTGCCCCTGCAATTAAACCAAAAAGAGCGAGCATTAAATCGCCTGTAAAAATTGCACCCATTATTGAGATCATTATTATAAATGCAACTATTGTTGTTATCAACTGAGCTTGTTGTTGCTCTCTTTTTCTTGCTTCTATTTTCATTTTTTCGACAATTTCCTTTCCTTTCATGGCAGGAACAACTCTTATTCGAGGCGTATTTGGGTCATCCTGATTTGGATAAACAAGTATATCTTCAAGTTCTTCTTTTGGCAAAAATTCAGTCATTGCTCTTGCAAGCATTGATTTGCCTGTTCCAGGGTCACCAATAAGCATTATGTGTCTTTTCTGTTTGGCAGCTTGTCTGACAACTTCAACAGCATGGTCCTGACCAATTACCTGGTCTATTAATAATTCTGGAATTTTAATTTCCCCTGTTGTTTTAAAATTTTGATTTTTAACCCATTTATCTATTGGTTCAAGACTCATTTTTCTTTATAAGAATATGGTTTATATAAACATATTGTTAAATACTTTTTAAATTCATTTCTTTGCTTTCTCAATATTTATGGAATAAAACAAAAATGCTATTATTATGAATGGCAGAATTATCAATCCATATATAAATAATGTTCCAATGAATACCGAATAATCCAAATAAATTATGGAAGCCCATATAAAAAAATTTAACACAACAAACCATGAGGAAAGAGAGAAATTAATTTTATTCATACACCCAAATAAATATTTGGATACTAAAAAAACTGATAAACCAATGAATAATAAAGCAACAAAAATGGATAAATAATCATATAAAAATTGGTGGAGATGGTCAGGATAAAGTTTATTTGCATGCACCCAAATCCAGTAAATCTGTTCATTCACAAAAAAGTAATCTATTATCAACCCAGAAAGAGTTATTAAAATGCATGCGTATGAAACTCTTTTAAAAGAAGGTGTTATTTCTTTAAAAGCACCAAATATTAAAATAATTCCAGATATAAGGATTATTGCGTTCCATGTTAAATTGTATAGGAAAAGCAATGGAATATCTTCCAGTTCCATTTCTGGGGGAGATGGATTTACAGGAAGAGGATCTGCAGAAACCGAGAGTATTACAAAAATGATTGATAAAAGAAATATAATTGCAAACGAATATTTCATGATTCAATAAAAGAAGGATGAGATAAAATTTTTTATTTTGTTAATCCTCTACAAAAAAATTATATTTCTTATTCCCATAACGATGCATGAAGTTATCCAACTTAATAGTTCAAATGATGAATGAACCTTCTCCAATACGTCAGATAATGAAAATGGCAAGCCGGCAAAATATAATAAATATGGGTCTTAATCCAGATGAGATTATTTCATATGGTGGAGGATGGGTGGGGCATCATTCTCCAGAAGAATTAAGGGAGGAATATTTAAAGATATGTGGAGATGTTAATGGATTTCATGAATCAGGGAAGTACAGTTTAACGCTTGGATTTGAAGAGTGCAGAAACGCGATAGCGGAAATGGAAAAACATCTGTTTGGTGTAAATTTGGATATAAAAAATATAATTGTTGGGCAATCATCTACACAACTTGCACATGATTTGCTCATAGCTCTGGTAAACCCTGGAGAGAAGGTGCTTTTATTTGATCCCACCTATGCAAATTATCCGGGGCAAATAAAAATGGCTTTGCAAAATGTGAAAATAGTTAGACAACGTGTCCTTGACACAGAAAGATGGGAATACAAAGACGAGAAGGAAATGGCTGAAGATTTTAAGGAATTATACGAAAAGGAAAAACCAAAAATTGTATTTATACCATCTCCTGATAATCCCTCATCACAGATATTCGGAGACAACTTTATAAAAACAATGGCCGATATCTGTCAAGAAAAAAACTCTTTTATGGTATTTGACTATGCATATAAAACCCAGTGCTTTATTACCCCTCCAAAATATTTTTCATGGAGTCCAACTGACTATCCTTTCATGATCGCCATTCACAGCAATTCAAAATGGGGAAGAGGGCTTGGAAGAAGGCTTGGATGGATGGATGCAGATGAGGAAATAATAAATGCAATGGAGAGAGTTCAGCAGTGTAGTATTTTATGTCCAGATACATTACATCAGTTTACTTTCACAAACTATCTGAAAAATAACCTTGAAAATGGGAGACTGAAAAGATATCTCGAGGAGATAAAAAAATCATATTTTGAGGCATCAAAAGTTACTGTAAATGCAATAAAGGAATATTTAGATATGCCATGTTTAATTCCCCAAGGGGGATTATATACTCTAATGAAGGTAAATGAAGATGCAGATAAATTTGTTAAACGTATTTTAAAAAACACAGGAGTTCTTTTTATACCTGGAAAGGGCTTTGGGGATAGTTTGAAAGAGGCAGTTAGAATAAGCTACGGCCCTCACGTTGAAAACATGGATATTATAGAAGAAGGATTCAGGAGAGTAGCAGAATATCTGGAAAAATAAATTGCTCATGGTAAAAACAGTTTTCTTTCGAAAATAATTTACATACATATTTAGATATGTTCAGAAACTAAAATCTTATAGAAATTATAATATTATACGTAAATTTTATAAATTTTGCTCGATATAAAACGAGAGTGTTAATTGCTATCCCTTAGTAAGATAGCAAACGGGCAAGGCGGAATGGCAAAGGAACCCTACCTTGCGGGGTCAAAAGAAGAATATAGGTAAAAGGTAAGAGGGTGTAAATGCCATTGGTTGAAATGTATTTTGGAAAAGGCTCTCTTACAGATAAACAAAAAGCTGAATTATCAAGAAAAATTACAGATTTGATAGTTAAAGAGACAAAACAACCACAACACTATACATGGATTATAATTCATGAAATTCCTGTAGAAAACTGGATGGTGGATCGCCTTACTTTGCCGGAGCTTAAATCCAAGTTGGCAATGGAGGAAGATGTCAGAGGAAAATAATGTTAAAAAACTGCAAGAAAAGGTAGTGAAATATTTCTGCGACAGACCAAGTAACTTTCCTATAGGAAGGCCATATAACTGTTGTGAAAGTATTCTTTTAGCTTTAGGTGAATATTTTGATATAAATTCGGAGTTAATTCCTAAAATTGGTACAGCTATTGGAGCAGGAGTTAGTCTGAATGGACTTCTTTGTGGCTCTATTTCAAGTGTAGCAATGATTATTGGTATTAAATATGGAAGAGATACACCAGAAGAAAATCCAGAACCAATATGGAAAATGATGGATGAATATATTAATGCTTTCAAAAGGAAATTCGGTCATGTAAATTGTAGACAACTCACTGGCTTGAATCTAAAAACACCAGAAGGATTGAAAGAATATTTCGAGAAAGTCCATGATTATGATTGTGCCGAAAGATTAAAATTTGCTGTCGAGAAAGCAATAGAGATTTTGGCATCATTCTAAATCGATTATTCCTTTCATAATAATACATGCCCTTCCACCAATCTTTATTTTATCATTTATTTCAACCTTTACAATACCTTCCCTCCCAACTTCATAACCTTGTTCAGCTTTATAACTACTTTCCTTAAGCAATCCATTTTTCACCAGATAAGCTCCCAATGCACCATTTGCAGTTCCAGTTACAGCATCTTCATTCACTCCATATAAAGGGGCGAAACATCGTGCATGAATAAGACAATCTTCATTTAAAGTTTCAAATGTGAAAACAAATATTGAACCAGCTTCTGCCCTCTTGCATATTTCCTTAACTTTTTCAAAATCTGGTTCCATTTTCTGAACCGTTTCTAATTTTTTTACTGGAACGTTTAGAGAGAATAAACCAGTTGAAACCACTTCAATTGGAAGAGTGTTTATTTCATTTTCATCAATTCTCAAAGCTTCTGCAATTTCCTTTTTATCCAAATTTGCTCCTTTAAAAATCGGTTCTGCCTGCTCCATAAATATTTCTTTTCCTTTTATTTCCACTCCAATAACTCCTGCTTTTGTTTCAACATTAATTTTCCTTTTCCTTATCAAACCTTCTTTATTCATTAAATAAAAAGTTGCAATTGTTGCATGCCCACATAAATCAACTTCTTTTAAAGGAGAGAAATATCTCAAAAAATAATCTGCTTTCTCGCCCTTCATAACAAAAGATGTCTCAGAGCATTTAAGCTCTCTGGCTATTTTCTGCATCATTTCTTCGTCTAAAAAATGAGAGTTTAAAACAACGCCTGCTGGATTTCCTTTAAATGGTTTGTTTGTAAATGCATTTACAATATAGAAGGGAATTTTTTGCATATTTTTAAAAATATAGAGTATAAATAATTTATAGTGTCCATTTTTAAAAGGAGGGGCTAAGCAAAACTATTTTCATCCAATATTTTTAGTGCTTCTCCCACTAGATAAAGACTCCCAACTATGCATATAATATCATTCTTTCCTGAAATATTCTCTGCTTCTTTTATTGCGTTTCTTAAGTTTTTTGCTATAATAAATTTTCTTCCCATTTCTGAACCAATTTCTGAGATTTTCTGTGGAGATAAACTTCTTTCATTTCCTATGCTTACACCAATGTAAGATTTTGCAGATGGCAAATTTTTTATCATCTCTCTAACATTTTTATCTTTCATCACACCAAAAATTATTATTAATTCATCATAGTCAAAATTTTTCAGAGAAGCAGTAAAAGATTTAACAGCGTGTGGATTATGGCATCCATCCAAAAGAAATTTTCCAACTCTTTCCATTCTGCCTTTCCATACAGCATTTTCAATGCCCTCTATAATATCTTTTTCCTCAAAACCAAGAATTTCGCCAGCTTTTACAGATATTGCAATATTTTCTCCCTGAAAATTCCCTTCAAGAGGGCTTTTTATTTTATATTCCCTATCTGCTTTTATTAAAAATTCATTTCTCCCAATTTTTTTATAAGTGATATTCTCTCCAACAACATATAACTTAACTTTCTTCTTTCTTGCAATTGATTTTATAACATTCAATGCTTTTCCTCTGCATGCAGTTATTACAGGAGAATTTTTTATTATTCCTGCCTTCTCTCTTGCGATTGAGTGAATATTATTTCCCAGATATTCCTCATGCTCTTTAAAAACATTTGTGATAATTGTTAATTCTGGCTCAACAACATTTGTTGCATCGCATCTGCCACCAAGCCCAACCTCAAAAACTGCATAATCAACATTTTTTTCTTTAAAGTAAAGAATTGCAATTGCAGTTAAAGCTTCAAAATAGGTAAACCCATATTTTTTCAAATATGAATATTTTTTTATCTCACCATCTTTTATTTCCATCCCATTTACAACTATTCTTTCATTAACCCTGTTTAAATGAGGAGAGGTATATATTCCAACTTTATATTTCCTGTGTAAAATATTCCCTATAAACTGGCACACTGAACCTTTGCCATTTGTTCCTCCAACGTGAATAATTTTATATTCTGGTTTACCATTTTCTTCAATGAACTCCTTCATTCTCTTCAAGCTCAAATCAATTTCGTTTTCTTTCAGTTCATCAATCCACACTATCAGAAAATAAATATTGCAATAATACATTTTTGATTGATGTCAAAAAATATCAATGAGATAAAAGAAATTTATAATTCAATAAAAAATGAAATAGAGAATCGTCTCAACGAATTCAATAAACTTTGGAACGATGGAAATGATAAAAAAATTTTTGCTGAACTCATTTTTTGCATATTAACTCCACAATCAAAAGCAAAGATATGCTGGAATGCAGTTGAAAATTTAATGAAAAAAAATTTAATTGATATTGATAAAGAAGAAATTTTGAAGGAGTTAAATGGTGTGAGATTTAAATATAAAAAAGCAGGATATATATATGAGGTTATTAAATTTTTTAATGACAGAGAAAAATTGGCTATTAAATCTTTGATAAAAAAATTTGAAAATGTTTATGAAGCGAGAGAATGGCTTGTATCCAATATAAAAGGTTTGGGTTATAAAGAAGCAAGTCATTTTTTGAGGAATATAGGAATGGGGGAAAAAATTGCGATTCTCGACCGCCATATACTGAAAAATCTTAAAATTTTGAATGTGATAGATGAAATTCCAAAATGCTTATCAAAAAAAAGATATATGGATATTGAGAATAAAATGAGAAGATTTGCAGAAGAAATTAATATTCCTCTCTCACATTTGGATTTGTTACTCTGGTATAAAGAAACAGGGGAGGTTTTCAAATGAAAAAGAAAATAGAAACAAAAATATTGCATGCTGGGAAAATTGATGAGAATTTTGGGGCGGTGGCAACGCCAATATATCGCTCAACAACATATAGAATGAATGAAAAAATTTATTCTTTAATTAAAAAATACTGCAAAACCGAAGATTTGAATTACAAGATGAGCGACGAAGAGTTAAGAGAATTGAGATATCATATTTTCTATACCAGAGATGCAAATCCAAATGTTGCCCTCCTCCAGAAAAAAATGGCTTCTATTGAAGAATGTGATGATTGCGTTGCATCTTCATCAGGAATGGGGGCAATATCATCTACCCTGCTGAGTTTAATTAAAGGAAAAAAGTATATTATTTCAACTCCACATCTTTATGGAATAACATTCTCCTTTATCTTCAATGAATTGAGAGAGATGTTCGGAGTTGAAACAGTAATGCTTGAAGATTTTCTTTCAGGAAAATGCAAAATAAAAGAAAAGGATATTTCTGCAATATATGTTGAAAGTATGTCAAATCCATTCCTTATCATTCCTCCACTAGATGAAATTGTTGAAAAAAGAAATGAAGAATTTCCAGATGTTCCAGTGATTGTCGACAATACGTTCCTCACTCCAGTGAACTTTAAGCCATTTAATATTCTGGATAACAAAAAAGACGTTGTCATATACAGTGCAACAAAATATTTGAGTGGACATAGTGATGTTATAGCTGGAATTGCATGCGGGGGACTGATGAGAGTGAATAAAATATGGGAGAAAATATTGTTATATGGGAGCTGTTTAGATGCTGAAAGTGCATATTATCTGGAGAGAGGACTTAAAACTCTTCATTTGAGAATGGAATGTCATAACAAAAATATGTATGAAGTTTTTGAATATTTGATGAGTAATTCAGATAAATATGATTTGAAAATTTTTCATCCACTGGCGTATAAAAATATACCAGATTTTGCAAGGGAGATAGTTGAAAAGAGGAGGTTGGGAGGTATGATTACTTTCAATATAAATGGAAAAAGCGAAAAAGATGGTATAAAATTTATGAAAATTCTGGATGAAAATGGAGTTATAACGCATGCAACAAGTTTGGGAGGAGTTGAGAGCTTAATAAGCATGCCTTACAATTCCTCGCAACCCACACCAAAACAGCAGGAATTAATAGGATTGAAAAAATACAAATGTCTGCTCCGCCTTTCTGTTGGAATTGAAAATTCAGAGGATATTATAAATTCTATGGAATTTGCATTTAAAAAAATATGCAGATGATAACTACTTATTGAATATAGAAATATTAACATTTTTAGCTTCCATAGAATAGTTTTTAAAGTAAATTAATTCTCAATTTATGTCTCTCCTGGAAGAAACAAAAAAAATACTCCAAAATCAGGGATATGGGATAGTTGGAAAGCATTCAGCAGTTAAGCTATGTCACTGGCTCCGTAAATCTTTGCTGGAGGGAAAGCAATGTTACAAAAATACTTTTTATGGAATAGAAAGCCACAGATGTCTTCAGATGAGTCCATCTGCTTTTCACTGTACCCAGAAATGTGTTTATTGTTGGAGATTTCAGGGATTTACTTTAACTAAAATAGATGAAAAAGATGCTGATGAGCCAAGATATATTCTGGAGAAAAGCATTGAAGAACAATATCGTTTATTAAGTGGATATAAAGGTGATGATAGAGTAAGCATAGAAAAGTGGAAGGAAGCTATAAAGCCAAAGCATGTTGCATGCTCTTTAACTGGAGAACCGACTTTATATCCCTTTTTGAGTGATTTTTTTGAAGAATGTCATAAAAAAGGAATGACAACCTTTTTGGTAACAAATGGAACAAATCCATCTGCAATTGAAAAAATGGATACGCTTCCGAAACAATTATATGTTACAGTTTCAGCTCCAAATGAAGAAATTTATAAAAAATTATGCTGTCCTCTTGTTCCAAGAGCATGGGAAAAATTGAATAAAATCCTTGAAATTTTGCCATCCTTAAATACAAGAACTGTTATTCGCCATACATTGGTAAGAGAATGGAATTTAGGACATGAAAAAGAATATGCAAAGCTGGATGAAAAGGCAGAGCCATGGTTTATTGAACCAAAAGGATATATGTTTCTTGGATATTCTCGTGAGAGAATGAAAATTGAAAATATGCCATCTCATGAAGAAATAAGAAAATTTGGAGAAAATCTTGCAGATTTAACTGGATATGAAATTGAATTAGAAAGAAAGGATTCAAGAGTTATTTTACTTGGAAAAGGAAAGGAAAGGAGAATAAAATGAATGATTATCTGCTAATAACTCTGCTTATAATCTCTTTTGCTGTAATAATATGGATGGTTGCAAGTAGAAAAGAATTCGGTTTAGCAATTATAATTGGTGCATTATTGATGGCAATTTCTATTCCAGAAAAAATTCCAGATATTCTCTTAAAAACTGCAACTGACTATAAAGTAATTTCACTTATAGCAATAGTTGTTATGATAAAAATGCTTGCTGTTATCCTGCAAGAAACAGGTTTACTGCAGGGAGTAATAGATGTAATGCAGGAAAAATTATCATATAAAGGAATGTTGATTGCAATTCCTTCAATACTGGGTCTTCTTCCTGTGCCTGGAGGAGCTCTTCTCTCTGCTCCCCTCATAGATGTTCATGGAAAGGTTGCAAATGTTAAAAAAGATTTGCTAATGGCAATAAATTTGTGGTATCGTCACATATGGTTTATTATTTTTCCTCTTGCAACTCCTCTTGTTTTGCTTGCTGATTTTTCAGGTGAAAATATTTTTAAAATAATTGGCATGCAAATTCCCATGTTTTTGCTTGCCTTCTTTACTGGATATTTTTTTGTGAGAAAAGTGGGAAATGTTGATAAAAGAAGGAAGGAAAAAGAGGGAGATTTAAAAGGCTTACTCCCAATTTTAATCCCAGTTTCAATTGCAATGCCTCTCTCATTTTTCATTTCCACCTATTCATCTTTTTTAATATCCCTCCCCATTGGAATTTTTGTTGCATGGTTAATTTCAGAAAAGAAAAGTATAGAAATTATTAAAAAGGGATTCTCTGTAAGCTTGGCTGTTGCAATATTTGGAATAATGTTTCTTAAAAACATAATTTTTGCTTCAGGAATTCCAGATGTAATTTCATCTCATCTCATTCATCTTCCAGTTGTTTTTACTATAGCAACTCTCTCCTTCATAATTGGATTGCTAACTGCTCATAATCTCGCTGCAATAGGTATTTTATATCCGATACTATCTCCTTTTTTGGACAGTATTGGCTTAATAAATCTTCTTTATATATCCTCATTTATGGGATATCTCATTTCTCCAATTCATCCATGCGTTGTTTTAACCTATGACTACTTCCGCCCAAAATTCATAGATGCATATAAATTATTAATTCCCCCATCAATTGCAATTGTCATAATAGCAGGAATATTTTATGGAATTATGATTTAATATCCCCCTATCTTTAAACTTGGATCTCCAAACAAAATCCATTCCTGAACAACCTTTATGTCAATGACATCTTTCAGGGGCATTTTTTCATCTCCCGGAAATTCATTTATAAAGCCAGTTAAAGTTTCACCATGAAGCATTCCAAGAGTATCTATGCCTTCATTATACAAACGGAAAAAGTTTATTTCAAGCCATCCATCCAGAACTTGCAGGTAGTCAGCAATCCCATCTTTGTTGCTGTCCTCGCTTCCATGATAACCTAAGCCTGTATTTCCTATCGTTGCTATTGCTCCTCCTCCTGCCTTCCTTGTAAGCCACCAGCTCCAGCATTCTGGTGCATTTTCTCCCTTATAAATCTTTTCTTTATTGAATGAATTGAATATGGTAACATTAAACTGACTGTTGTGACATCCTCCTATAACAACAATGGGGAGTTTATATCCATTATTTAGGAATGGCATATCAAAAATCTGGAAGCCATCCTCCCATTCATCAAAATTGTTTGGCTCGTGAGTGCTCCAGCTTATAGGATTTCCATGTCCACAGAAATAGGCAAAGCCAGCTCCTTCATTCAGGGCATTCCTTATATTTTTTGCATTTAAATCAAGTTCAGATGCCCATACTTTCACAGCTTCAAAATCCTGCATATATTTATATGCCTCCCACGTTGCCAGCTCCCCTTCAATATATCCTTTTTTATCATTATATGAATCGCCTGCTACCAGAATAAATTTATTGAATTCGCTGAAACGTTCATTTTCATATGTAATTATTTTATCAACCATTATCTGAAGTTCAGCTTCATTTCTGCATGGCAACCTGCCAACATAAACATCTGGATATAAATCAAGATTGTCCTTTTTAAATGATGACCACTCTCCAAATATTCCATTTCCATTGCTGTCCCAGTCATCAAAAACTGGCTCACCATCTTCATATTTATAAACATCTGCAAAATATAAATCGCTTAAATAACTTGTTTCCCATCTTGAACCATCATCCAAATGTGAATATCTCACTGGCGTAAACCATCTTTCACTAATGCCAAATTGTCTTCCTCCAACAAGCAAAACATATTTTATTCCCCACTGCTCTATTGCATCTTTTATTGCATATTTCACTTTCTCTGCAGAATCTCTTCCACTGTATTCATTTATTATATTCTCAACTGTTTTAATTACTGTTCTTATTCCATGGCTTTCTTTATGCTGTTTCAATTCCTGCAATGCATCAATCCATTTATCTGGGCATATAATGAGTAAATCATATTCATCATTTACAAAAGGCAATGAAGAAGGCAAATTATAGCCAATTTTTATGTCAAATTCTTTTGAGTTAAGAATAAATCCATCTTTTGTTATTCTCTCGGGATATAAATAAATTGTAAGTATTGTTTTTAAATTGTCTCTTCTTCTTCCTATTCCTATGCTATAATCGTACCATTTTTCTGGGTAAATTTCAAAATCTTTCAATCCATATTTTAATTCAATTTTTTGAAGGGAATCTATTTTTGGCGGGTTTGAAAATTTTATTTCATTTGCTCTCTCTTTTTCTATTCCATTGCATCCAACAGAAACTTTTATTTCTGTTCCAACGGGAAATTCATAAACCTTTTTTATGTATGGAAGAATGGGATATCCTGCTCTCATTATATATCCATTTTTCTCGCTTACATTTATTCTTTCAATAAAATTCTCTGTTTCATATGAACTTTCAACTCCAAATTTTTCATATCCTGCAATGCCTGCTTTTAATAAAACACATATTACAACAAATGCAAACAATTTCTTCATGAACCAAAATAAAAATGTAAGATATAAGATTTATGAAGTTAATTCTTTAATTTTAATATGTTTTAGAGTAAAGAATTCTTTTTAACAAAAATTCTTATAACCTTTCATAAATAAGAACATGGAGAACGATAAGGAAAAACTTTGGAAGAGAAAATCCATGAAATTGAAAAAGAGTTAGAGAAAGTGAAATTTGAGAAAGGATTTTTGTTTAATAGAATTTTAAGCATTTTCACTTCACTTTGTATTGCAAGAAGATATTTTCTTCTTGCAAAAATGGAGGGTAGAGATGATAAAATAGAAGGGGTTTTAAAATCTCTGAAATATATTGAAAATATACTTATAGACACCATAAACATAGATTTTGAAAATCAATATAAGCAATAAAACTTTTCAGATTGATTGAATGTTTAAAATTGCAACATGGAACATCAACTCTATCAATGCTCACCTTCATTTAGTAAAGGAATTCATTGAAAAAAGGATGCCTGATGTTGTTGCATTCCAGGAAACAAAAATAGAGGATAAAAATTTTCCTGCAGAAATTTTCTATGAAATGGGATACAATTCTGTTTTTAAGGGACAAAAAGCATATAATGGAGTTGCAATTCTTTCAAAAAAAGACATAGATTATTTTGAGAAGAATTTTAAGGAGATAGAAGGGGAGGACAAAAGGATATTGCTTGTTGAAGTAAATGGAATTAAAATAATTAATGCATATTTCCCTCATGGGAAAATGATAGATTCGTATCAATTTGAATTCAAAATAAATTTTATTGAAAAGTTGATGACTTACATCAAAAAAAATTTTTTGCCAGACGAAAATCTTCTTTTAGTTGGAGATTTTAACGTTGCAACCGAAGAAAAAGATGTTTATGCTCCAGAAATACTTCAGTATTCAATAGGTTTTAGCATGGAAGAAAGAAAAGCAATTAAAGAACTATATAAAATGGGATTTACAGATATTTTCAGATTACACAATAAAAATTCTGGAGAATATACATGGTGGAATTATCAGAGCAATTCTTTCAGGAGAAATGTTGGAATGAGAATTGATTATATATGGGCAAGAGGAAAAATAGCAAACAGAAGCAAAAATTGTTTCATTGATAAAGAATTCAGAGCAAAGTATAAACCCTCAGATCATGCCCCTGTTATTGCAGAATTTAAAATTTAATTTCATCATCTTTTAATCAGATTCTGACCCTTTCATCACTTTTCAGCATATAGGAAATATATTTTACATTATAACTTTTATGCCGTCATATACGAAATAAAAACCAAAAAACATCAGAATTGAAAATGATGTTATTTTGGCAATTTTTTCCGCTTTTTTGAATTTCATACCATGATTTGATGCAAAAGAAAGAAATTCATACCATAAAAAGTCACAACTTTCATGAAAAAATAAAAGAGATGCTATGCCAACAATTCCAAAAGAATTTGCCTTTATGGCAAGAGTAAAGCCAACTGTAATCCACCACATTATAAAATATGGATTTAAAGAACTAAGAACAATTCCAGCAAACATTCCTCTAACTGGTTTTGCTTCCTTTTCTTTTAAAACTGAAAGAGCAAAATAAATAAGAAAAAATCCTCCAGATATCCCAATAAGTGATTTTAAATTGTTCCCGAGTTCTATCTTTCCTATAAGGAAAAGAATTATTATCAACGGTATTTCTACAATTGCATGCCCTCCTGCAATGAATATGCCTGCGTGCTTGTTGCTTTTCCCTTCTAGTATTGCAGTTGCAAAAATTGGTCCAGGCATTAAAACACCGCTGAGAGAGATGAAAATTACAGTTGCTATGAAGGAAAATAAATCCATAATAATATATATGCTACATAAAATTAATCTCATGACAAAATATTGCCCAAGATGTGGCTCATCAAATATAGACTGGGTATTGCCTCAGACATGGAGCAAATGGAGATGCAAGGATTGTGGATATATAGGGGCACTGATAATTGAAGATGGCGAGCTCGCAGAAGAAATAAGGAAAAAATGGAGAGATAAAATCAGGAAAAGGCAACTATGAGCATATAAATTCCAACAATAGTTAACAGAATTGTTGTGAATGCCTTTGTTATTTTATTCCTTTTCCTCTGTATCTCACCAATTGCTTTTGGATTATATCCAATGTAAAATAGGGATAATATTAGTAGGAGAGGAACTATGAACATAAAATTATACAGCAATAAATAAAGGAAGGCGGTTGTTCTTAATGGAGATGCGCTCTTTATAACAGCCATTATTGGAAAAAGAATTTGCCCTGTACATACAAATTCCAGAAGAGATATTCCCAGTCCAACTATAAATGCAAGTAAAGATAAAATCAATATGCTTTTTTTTCCAGTCAATATTTTAATTATTCTTCCTCTTCTCTTCTTCAAAAACATTGGAAGCTGTAAAATTGCTTTCTTTTCCTCCATTCTAAAATAATCTATTGCATTCAGTGAAGCAATTATCAAAGAAAATATACCTGCAAATATATAAATATACTCTGAAAGAATTCCAATGTTTTCCATCTGATAATAAAACTCAAGTATTCCTAACCCTATTGCCAAATACCCTATAAAAACTGCAATGGAAAAAGATATGCCAATTGCCAGCAGAGATTTGCTCTTGTGTTTCATTTTTTCCAGATACGCTATGAAAAATATTAAAGTTGCAAATGCGCACGGATTCACGCCATCTGCCAACCCGCCGAGAGCCACAGTAAAAATTGTGAATCCCCTTAATATTTCCTCTGCATCTCCCTTCTTAGTTGGTTTTGGACAAGCAAGCCCAGTATCAACATATTTTTTAATTTCCTCCTCTAATTCAGGAAGCTGTGAATTTTTATAGAAATATTTTTTTCCAATAAATATTGCAAAAGAACCTCTCTCATATTTTGAAACGTTGAAGAATGCATAATAAGAAAAAAGTTGATTTATTCCTTCCTCTGTGAGAATATTATATTCAGTCACATTTAATGGATATTTAATCTTTAAATATTCAATTTTCTTCTTTGCTTTAACGCATTCTTTGCATAAAGGGTCATAAAAGAAAACAATGCATATATTCTTTTCATAATCAGTTTCAGCACAATTAACACCAACTTTTTTCATAAAAATAGCTTCATTTACTATATCATTTAAACTTTCTTTATTTAAGGAAAAGTATTTTTCTCCAATGAATATTGCAGGTAATTTCAATGTAGCATTAAATTGATTGCATAGTTGGTAAAAAATTTCTTCATTCTCTTCAAGAGAAACATCAAATTTATTTATGTTTACATAAGTTATATTTTCAATGATAATTTCATTAAAAAGAGAAATGGTTTCATTATCAGTTTTATTATTGAAGTCATAAAATTCCAGTATGCACACTGGCTTTGGAAATAAATATTCTCCATCATAATATGGACATGAAACATTTCCATAAATTTCAAATTCATTGATTATATTTTTCATAATAGTTTTGGAATCTGTCTCATTTTCCTCCAAAACATACCACTCATTTCCAATGAAAATTATAGGCAGATTTTCTGAGGCATTATATAGTTCAACCATGTCAAGATACATGCTGTAATTTTTCTCAACATTTAACTCAACAATATCAACAAATGGAAATTCTTCTTTCAGTTCTTCAATAAAAGAAAATTTCTCATTTTCATAAAAATAAAAGATGCATATATGCCTTTCTTTCTGATTTTCTTCCTGAAAGCCAGATGCAAGATTAATGAAAACTAATGCAATGACGATTAATAGCAATCCTTTTCTCATTACCATGTATACCAAATCACTTTATTAATTTCCTTCTGATTATAAAGAAAGCAAAGAAAGCCACCGAAAATAATGCTATAATAGCAATTATTAATTCAATTATAAAGTAATCATTGAAGTTTTTCTTAACGAAAAGTTCTTCATCTGTTGAAAATCCAATACTTGCTCCACAGCAGTGCTCCTGCCACTCTATCTTTAAAGTATGCACTCCTTTTGAAATATTTATCTCAACTGATTTTCTACCAATTGTATGGAGTATTTTTTCATCATCTAAAAATAGAGTTGCCTCGTCATCAACATTGTAAAGTTCAAATTTATATCTCCCACCATCAGAATATATTTTCGTTGTTGCAATAAATCCAACTCTATCTCTCATATTATCATAAACATAATCATGATGCCAGTTGTATTCAAAATTTCCAGCTGTCCAGTTTTCATATCCTATTATTTCTTCAAAATCATATGTTGTCTTGCTCAGTTTATACCATTCAACATACCACACATTTTCAGATGTTGTAAAGTAACTCATACCAAAAATTGTTAGGAGCAAAATAGCAAATGCCACAGCTTTCATGAAGAAATATAAAATTTTTATATATAAGTTGAATGTTATTCCCTCAAAGTTTTTACAAGTTCATTAACAGCTTCATTTAGCTTTCCTTGTCTATTTTCTATTATTTTTACAGTTGCACCTGTCAGAACAGCATAGCTCATTGCAGATATTCTGTTCATTAACTGGTGAAGTTTCATCTCTTCAATGCTTTCTGCGTCTCTCTCCCTTATATCCTTATCTTTTTCTCTTCTTTTCTCTATTTCATCCGGATTTGCTTCAATGAGTATTATTCTTTCTGGCTTCAAAATTTTGAGAATATTGTGTGGCAAGCCAGGCATATAACCATAGGGTGTTTTTATTGTGCAGTGAGTATCAATTATTACATCATCTTTCTCAGAAATTTTTTCTGCTGCTCTCTTTTGAATTTCTCTCTGTTTTGAATATGGCAATTTTCTCATCTCGTCTCTATCTTTTATTCCGTATTCCTTCGCCATATCAAACATGACATCTCCATAGTTGACTACTTCAAAACTCAAAATTTTAAGCATTTCATTCAAAACTGTTGTTTTTCCTGCTCCAGGTATGCCAGATATTATTGCTCTCATTCTACACCCAAGAATTTTCTCAATACAGGATGCATTTCCATTGCCTGCTCTCTTGCTATATCCTCATATAATCTTATAACAATACCAACAGTAAGCAGAACCCCAGTTCCTGTTGTATTACCAACTGTTCCAACTAAATTTGCAAATATTGCAAGCGCTCCAACAAGGGCAGAACTTAATATTGTCAGCGATGGAATATATCTTTCAAGAACTTTTTTCAAAATTCTCGGATCTCTTCTAAATCCTGGAATCTGCATACCAGAACTCTGTATCTGTCTTGCAACAGCATCAGGTCCCATATTTGTTGTTTCAATCCAAAATTTACCAAAGAATATACAACCGATAATAAAAACGCTTGTATAAATTATAAGGCGCAAGCCCAGCTGCCACGGCTCATGTCCCTGCAAATATCCTCTATATCTAGGATCAATTAAAGGAAATAGCCAGCTATAAAGCCCATTCGGCCTCGTAAGATACCATAGACCACCTGCAGTTGGCTGTGTTGAGCCAGGGAGATATTTTCCAATCCACCATGCCCCTCCAATTCCAGGAACATTGCTCAAGCGGGTGTATAAAAGTAAGCCGAACATATTCAGATTTGCCATTAAAGCAGACATTAGAATAACAGGAATGTTTGAGGAATACATCAAACGTAAAGGATACCTTCCTCTTGCTCCCCTTACTCTTCCGTGAGCTAATGGAAGCTCAACACGTGATGATTCTGCATACACAACAAAAAGGAAAATTATAAGAGTGCCAAGCAAGGCAACAACAGGATTTGGAGGAGATATGAATATTTTTTCAAATCCACCTCCATTTATTAATTCTCCTAATGACATGTGCTGTGTTAAATAAATAGTTTTAGGAATTGTTCCTGCAGGTGGATTATCTATTCCAAGTGGCAAATCTTTATTTGAAGGAAGCCAGCTCAAAAGACCTGTGATCATTGCATTTGATACACCTGCTGCTATGAATAGAGAAACACCAGAGCCAATACCCCATTTTGATATTAATTCATCCATCAGAAAAACAATCATTGCTCCTATAAACAATTGGAGAATTATTACTCCTCTTGCCCCTCCCAAGCCAACAGCATCAACCAGTCCATCGCTCGGCCTTAAATAACCAAATACCTGAGGAATTGCCTCAATTAGAATCATTACAACAACCAGAACCTTCTGAACCCCCTGATATAAAGCTCTATCATCCTCATCCTGCAAATCCAAATTTATTATTTTTGCACCCACAAAAAGCTGTAGAATAATTGATGCAGTAACTATTGGTCCTATACCAAGATGCATTATGCTTCCGCTTGCCCCTGCGAGAACAAATCTGAAACCTTCAAACATATCGATGCTTTCTGGATGAAGTCCATATATCAGTATTTGAGTTAGAATATAGTATAATATGAGGCATGTCCCTGTCCATAATAATTTAGTTCTGAAAGTAACATGACCCTTTGGCTTTTTTATGGCGGGCCATCTTTCTACAATGGGCTTGAGTACATACAATTTGCTCTTATTCTCAGCCATTTTATCCCATTATTACCTTTCCTCCAGCAGATTCAATTTTTTCAACAGCCCTTTGAGTTGCCTCATTGACTATAACGTTTAAGGGCTTATTAACATAACCTGCACCCAATAGTTTTTCATAACCCATTTCCTTTAAATTTACCTCTCCTTCAAATTTGTTGAGTTCTCCAACATTTATTGTTTTTTTAGCTTTTGAAACACCATGTCTTTTAAATCCATGTCTCCCCCATCTTGCCTTGAGTGAAACTTTTTTATGTTTTCCTGCTCCCGCAAATCCTCTTCCACCTTTTTCTCCTTTACCTCTCCCTTTTTTCATTCCTCCTCTGCCCATTGTTTTGTGTCCGCGCATTTTTTTAGTTTTATCTCTCATATCATCCTCCTTATAAGTTCGTTTATATCATTTCCCCTATAGCCAGATGAACCTCCCATGTGATATGGTTTTTTGATGCTCTTATATCCTTTTCTTGGAGGGTGTAATCTAATGCATGGATCAGTGATCTCCTTTAAAGATGTTCCCTCCTTCAATTTTGATAATGCTGTTTCAACATCATCCACATTTGCTTTTTTAAGCAAAAGCAAAATAATCTCATCATCAACTTCTCCCCATGTAACATAATCTTTAACCTTCTGAAGCATTCCTTTATAGCTATCATTTACATGAATTAGAGTACAACTGTTTGTTCTCTTTAAATTAAGCATCCTTAAAGTATCTCTTACCTCTCTATTTGCATTTATGACACTTTTTATTCTAACTACAGCATAAATCATATTCCTACAGCTCCTTCAACAATATCCAGCTTCTTCTTTAATTCTTCAGGAGTCTTATAAATTGCAGTATTTTTTAGAGCGTCATAAACCGCCTTTGCGTAGTTAATGGTGGTTCTCGTTTGTCCTTTTGTAAATCCCCATGCATCCTCTATTCCAGCAAGCCCAAGAACAATTTTTGCAACATTTCCAACTGCAAGTCCCACCCCTTTTGGAGCAGGTTTGAGAGTTATCCTCACGGAGCCACATTTTCCTGTAACTTTAAATGGAAGTGTGTGTGGTTTACCACATCCACATTCCCATGAACCACATCCCCTATTAACTTCAATTATATTCAACTTCGCTTTCTCAACTGCCTTTCTTATAGCCATTCCCACTTCTCTATCCTTGGCCTGTCCTATGCCCACATATCCATTTTTATTCCCAACAACCACAACGACTCTAAATTTTGTTCTTCTACCAGAGTCAGTCATACGCTGAACCATATTTACATCTATTACTTCATCTTCTAACTCAGGAAGCAACATATCAACTATTTCAACCTCTCTTATAGGCAAGCCACTTCTCAATACCTGCCCCATTGATGTTATTTCGCCAGACATGACCATTTTCCCCAATCTTGTTTTAGGTATCCATTCCTCATTCATATTCTTCCTCTATTTTATTTTTTATCTCTTCTACTTTTTCTGCTAACCCATCATTTATGTGTTTTCCATAGATTCTTTCTTCAGATGGTAAAATCTCTTCTCCATATGGAACATCAATGCCAGCATCAACAACTCCCTTAAGAGCTGCAAAAATTTTGGAGCCTTTTCTAGGAGAATAAAGTCCTATGTCAAGAACTCCCTCCTTTATTCCATTTTTTAAAGCCCTCTTTCCTGCAAGCAATCCAGTCAGATACGCAGATGGAACATTTGATAAAGAGTATTGCCATCCATATTTTTTTAATGCATTTCCTGTAACAGAAGTTATTATTTTATCTCCCTCTGGCTTATACTCTGCAAACTGAATTTTTATATTTTTATTTGATTTTCTAACAACTACACGTATTTTTCCTGATTTAAGTAAAGCATGTCTTTTTCTGTAATCAGTTTTTCCTTCCCTTCTCCTTCTAAATGGATGTTTATTCATTTTTATCAGCCTTTATCAATCCTTCTGTCTCCAGATGCAATTTTACATGAGCTTTGTCTCTGAACTGCCCTCCTTTCGCCCTCCTGTAATAAAGACGGTAAGTCTTTTTGTCTATCAATCCACTATCCCTAAGCTCTTTCAAATAAGCTCTTATGGGGCGTATTGTCTTAATCCATGCTCTTTTCTTTGGAAATCTTGCAGTTGCCTTTCCCTTTCTCGAACCATGTCCTTTCCTTCTTCCTTTTGCTTTCTGTAGCATCCTTTTTCTTATTCTTCCCCTTGAATTCCCCTTCACCTTCTTTGCCTTTATAATTCCCTGTTTTATCAATCCTTTAACATCTCTTCTTGTAACCGCTTTTTCTATCTCCTCCAGATTATCTGGATCCATCCAGATCCTATTTTCACCGCATTTGAGTATTTCAGAGGCAAGTCTTCTTTGGTTTCTTAAATCCATTATAACACCCTATTTAACACTCTAATGCCCATTTCATCTGCCTTGGCAATTATTTCCATCCTCTTTTTTCTTCCAACAGTGCCTGCTATTCTAATTGCCTCCTTGCTTGCATCTACATCTTCCAAATCATTAACATTGTAAACAATCTTCTCTCTGAAACCCGATGGGTGCAAACCTCTAACTTTTTTAGGTGAAGAATAACCAATTCTTGGAATAGGTGGTCTGTAACCAAAATGTCTTCTCTGTTTTGAATGCCTTCCTCTGGGGCGTCGCCATTTTTCATCCAGTTTTTTGAACTGCCAGAGTTGCTGTCTTATGAAGCGAGGTTTCTTCTTCCTTTCCATTATTAATCGTTTTGTTTCATTATCTATATTTGCCTTAATTTTTGGTGGTTTTTCAACTATTTTTACTTCTTCTTCCTCCATTTAAGCACCTTTGCTGACTATATAAATTCCATCCTGAAATACCCTTATATCTCTATATCTAACTTTTGTGGCAAATTCTATATTTGCAGCTGTTTGCCCAACCTCTTCTCTGTTTATTCCTTCTACTGTTACTTCATCTCCTTTCACATTAACCTTAACATTCCCATATATTTTTGCCTTTCTTGGATGTTTTTCTCCAAGGAAATTTTCTATTATGACTTCATCTCCTTTCACATTAACCTTCATTGGAAAGTGTGAATAAACAATTTTCATTTTATATACAAAACCCTCTGTAACTCCTTTAATCATATTTGATATGTGAGAGGCAAAAGTTCCAACAAGGGCTTTTTCCTTTCTTCTTGCAAATTCACATTTTATAACTATTTTATTATCAACCTTTTTAATACCTATTTTTGGATGGTGCAATTTTCTTTCCAGTTTTCCTTTTGGTCCCTCTATAATTACAGTGCCTTCCTTAACCTCTGCCTTCACCCCCTCAGGAATTTCAACTTCTTTTACCACAATTGGCACCATTTTATCAACCTAATATACATAGGCAAGAAGTCTCCCTCCTATGCCTTCCTCTCTTGCCTTATACTGGGAAATTATTCCTTTGTTTGTACTCATTATCAGTATCCCAAAATTTTCTGCTGGAAGATATCTTGTCTCCCATTTTTCATATTCTCCCTTTTTTATTGAACTCCTTGGTTTTATTGCTCCACAATCATTTATATTTCCTTTGAGTTTTACCTTAAACATGCCCCCTCTTCCATCAAATATCCACTCAAATGCTTCAATATATCCATGTTCCTGCATAACCTTCAATACTCTTCCAATTAATTTTGAGGCGGGCTTTACAATACATTCCCTTTTGCCTACTCTTTCTGCATTCTTTATTCCTGCAAGTGCATCAGCAAGTGGATCATTTAACATTTTACCCCAAATATTCCTTTTATTCTTAAAGCTTTCGCCTTAAAAATTTATTTTATTCAGTTTCTCTTACTCTCTCTATTTTCATTCCCTTATATTCAAGTTTATCTGATCTCTTTACTATGCACCTCATCTGAACAGGAGAGAGAGCAAATTTTCTCTCCACATCTCTACCAAGTTCTCCATCATCTCCAACAAACTCATAAATTCTCTTTTCTATTTCTCTAAATTCCTCTTCATCTATAAGTATTACTGAAAAAACATCTCTTATCATCTCTATAGAAGTCATTACATTTATATGGAATGCAGAATAAAATGCATGATATTCTTTCTTTGCTTTCCCATTTTCTGACATACTCCATCTCGTCTCAACCATCTTGACTTTCTCAAAGAATTTTAAAGCTTTTTTACCCTCCTCTCCATACTCGTCCTCAATTTTTTCCATTGTCACCCAATC
This sequence comes from Thermoplasmatales archaeon, assembly GCA_011052825.1. Taxonomy (GTDB): domain Archaea; phylum Thermoplasmatota; class E2; order UBA202; family JdFR-43; genus DRIF01. The sequence continues at coordinate 2,812 of DRIF01000069.1, read as the reverse complement.
TTTTGATACTTCTCCAAAAACTTTTCTTTTTATTTCATTGTCAAATGCCCGTGAAAGCCATGATAAATCTGTAATGTCATTAATTAATTTTGCCTGCATCATAACAATATATGCGCAATTGGCTTAAATGTTTATAGGTTCTAGATTATTTTTAAATCTATCGGCCTCCTATTTTTAATGTTGGGTCGCCAAAAAGTATCCACTTTTGCACTATTTGACAATCTTTTTGGGTATCAGAAGCGATGCCTTTACTCCAGTCAATAGGAAATCTATTCAAATAATCAGTTATTGATTCTGTCCATACCTCTCCCAGTATATCGATGCCTTCCTCGCCATAATTTCTAAAGAATTGTATATTCAAATAGCCACCTTTACATTCTATACAATCAGGCATTCCATTGCCATCCTGATCTCCTATTCCCAAATAACCAGGAGACGTATAACCTATTGTTGCTATGGAACCACCGTTATCTTTACTAACAAGCTGCCAGCCCCAGCATTCATAGCCCAAGTTAAATTGACAACTTGCACATCCTCCATTAACAACTATAGGAAGTTTATTTCCATTAAACAAAGTGAGTATATTCCAGTTTGCCCAGTAAGTGCGGTGCAAAAGTCCAGCCCACATTGAATATGTGCCAGTTGGATATGCTACCCATATCCATGAGTTGCCATGTCCAGAGAAAAATACGAAGCCTGCTCCTTTATTAATTTCTCTTCGGATAGTTCTCACTCTTAAATTTTTCTTGGATGCCCACAGTTTTGTAGAGTTAAAATTTTTCATATATCTCAATGCTTCTTCTGTTATAAGCTCGCCTTCATTAAAATCGGTGCCAAATGCTCTATCGTCCAATGTATTTCCTCCGGCAACTACAATTCTTTTAAACCATTCCTTACCGCGGGTGTTTTCTTCATAATTGATTATTTTATTAACAACTATACTAACCTCTCCTTCGTTTCTGCAGGGTAACCTTCCAATACAAACATCTGGATACAAATCCAAGATATCTTTATTTATTGCATCCCACTCTGCAAAAATGCCGTTGCCATTGCTATCCCAATCATCAAATTCTCCTTTGCTATTATAAACATCTGCATAATATAAATCGCTTATATAGGGCAATCCATAATAGCCATCATCGAGATTTACATATCTAACTGGAATTTTTTTGTCTCCACCAACAAGTAAAATGTATTTTATGTTCCACTGTTCAATGGCATTTTTAATGAAGTATTTTATTTTCTCTGCATCATCTCTTCCTTTAACAACGAAATAAGCACCATTATAAATCTCATCTAATGTTACCAACTTGGTATCTATCCCATAATTTTCTTTATGAACAACTAATGGCAGAAGTATTTCCTTAAAATCCAGTGGAGATATTATCAGAAATTTATATTTATTTTCCATGCTTGTAGACTCTTCCTGCAAACTAAAGCTATCCATAACTTTCTGTGTCGTATCACCCAAATTTATCAAAATAGTTGAAATTATTAACAGGCAAATTACCTTTATTGCCTTCACAAGAATATTATGGCAAGTATATAAATACATTATGTCTGCATAAGAAATTGAATAAATAATGATAGATTGTTGCTATGGCATTTTCTAACCCTGCATAGTTTGCAAATGAAATTTTTCGTAAAATCCATATGCTTTGTTGGATGTCCTACAAGAAACCGATGTTTCATAAGAATAACTTATATTTGGTCAACAGACAGTGCAAAAAATGTAAAATAAAAAATATTTTAATGAGCTAATCATTACATAATTGGAGGCGGAAAGATGAGGAGTGCTAATTGGAGAAAAGCATTTGTTGGCGTTTCTGTAATTTTCATTCTTCAAATCGCATCAATGACAATTCCAATTTCTATCTTAAAAGAAAAATGTGAAATCGGGAAACAAAGCCTTGCTGGTAATATTTTGTATGTAGGAGGTATAGGGCCAAATAACTATACTCATATACAAGATGCAATAGATGATGCAGAAAATGGAGATACTGTTTTTGTATATCATGGAACATATCGTGAAAATATTGCGATGGATAAATCAATAACTCTCATTGGCGAAAATAAAAATATCACATTCATTGATGGCAATGGATTAGGTGATGTAGTATATATTTCAGCTGACAACGTTGTTGTTAGCGAGTTTACCATCCAAAATAGCGGGAAAAAAGAAGGCGATGCAGGCATAGACGTCGTTTCTAATCAAGTTACCATTTCACGAAATATGATCGCCAACAATGGACGCAATGGCATCTCTTTCAATGGTTCATCTGATAGTACAATATTCCACAATATTATCTCCAATAATAGATATGCAGGCATATTTTTATGTAATTCATCTAATAATACCATTGCCAATAATTTTATTGCTAACCAAACCCGTAGCCCTTATTATAGCCGTGGTATTTATCTCAAGCTATCAGATAACAATATAATCCTAAATAATACATTCACCAATAATGCTGGCTATGATATCTTTTTAATTGAGTCACCTTACACAACAGTCATAGGCGGATACACCTATGTTAAAATTCCTCCCTACATTGTTTTACATTGTAATCACCTTGCTATTTATTAAATTTCGGGTTGCTTCACCTTCCATTAACAGTCACCTATTCGCAGTTTGCTGCAATATGGCAATTTGGTTATACATTGAAGGATATTTTCCACAGTCAGATTAACGCAGTTATTTAGCATGTATCTATCGTGGTTCATATCCTTCAATATGGAAGGGCTCTTTATTTTTCAACATCCAGTAAATTACTCTGGCCATTTTCCTTGCAGTTGCTACTATAGCTTTCCG